>NZ_JACVTT010000070.1:0-25653 GCF_016624665.1 Stenotrophomonas sp. S39
CTCCCGGCCAACCCTCACTGCCCGGGCTTTCAGCCCCCACCACGGAGGGGCTCCGCCGTTCGCCGATCCCCCGCCGCAGGCGGCCTTTCGCGCTGCAGCATGCCCGCAGGCAAACCTGCGCCATCATGGAACCCCGCCCCCGCCAGGACCGTGCCATGCAGCAGTACCTGCTCCTCATCTACATCGAACCCGCCCTGCTGCAGGCCCTGCCCAGCGAAGAGTTCAATGCCCTGATGCGCGACTGCCTCGCCCACGCCGATCAACTGCAGGCCGAAGGCACCCTGCTCGCCGCACAGAAGCTGCAACCCGTCGACACCGCCCAGACCCTGCGCGTGCGCGATGGCCACAGCCGCGTGCTCGATGGCCCCTTCGCCGAAACCCGCGAACTGCTGGCCGGCTTCAACCTCATCCGCGCACGCGACCGCGACGAAGCCATGCGCATCGCCCGCGATTTCCCGTGGGCGCGCTTCGGCAGCATCGAGGTGCGGCCACTGGAAGACATGGACGCCGAGCGCGAACGCTGCGGCGCACCGGCCGCGGCTATGGCAGCAGCCGCACCCTGATCTCGCGCCTGCCGATGCCTTCATTGCCGCTGTAGTCGCGCGCACTGCCGCGGATGATGTACTCGCCCGGCGGCAGCGCCGCCGGTTGCCAGCGCCCGGTTTCCATCAGCCCGTCGCGCACGGTGTTGGTGGCCAGGTAACGGAACCGCGTGACCGCACTGCCATGCACGGTGATGCCACTGTCCGGCGCATAGGCCACCTTCACCGCCTGCTTCTGCGGCGGCATGCGGTTGAACACGATGTTCCAGCGCGGCTGCTCGTAGCCCTGCAGCGGCTGCCCGGCAGCATCGAGGATCTGGTAACCCACCTGGTACGGCCCCAGGCGGCGGCGCGGCAGGTTGTTGTCCACCTGGTCCCACGCTTCCACCACGATCTGCACGCCACGCCCCTGCCGGGCCAGCATCACCACGCCATCGCTGCCGGCGGCCAGCGGCTGGTCGTTGTCATCCAGCAGGCTGACATCGGTGATGCGCGGTGCGAAGTGATCGGCGTAACCGGTGAAGCCCAGCGCCACCGCATTGGTCTCGAAACCGCTGGTGCCCACCTGCAGATGCACATGCGCCTGGCTGTTGATGCTGCCCAGGCGGTCGCCCACGTGGATGCGCGTGCCACGGCGCACGCGGATGCGCTCCAGCTTGCCGTCCTCGCCGTACAGCGGCTGCCAGCGCGCGTCGAACGGCTGGCCGGCGGGCGTGCGGCCCACGCGCATGTGGATGTAGTTCAAGCGCCCCACCGCCAGCCCTTCTGCCTGGCCACCCAGGCTCCAGGCCGCGATCGGACTGCTGATCTTGCCGTCGGCGATGGCCAGCACGGTCTGGCCGACGTCGCCGCGCACATCGAAGCCGCCGTGAAGGTGGTGGCGGCTTTCGCCAGTGAAGGTGCCGCGCACTTCGCCCAGCGTGCCAACCACTTCATGCCAGCCCTCCTGCGGGGCCAGCGGCCAGCGACCGCCAGTGTCGGGCAATGCGGCATCCGCGGCCGGGCCCACCAGCGCGGGTGCAGGCAGCACGCCCACCGCCAGCGGGCGCACGCGGTGCACGCGATAGCCGGCGGCGTCGGCCACCAGCAGGCTGCCATCGTCTTCCACGGCCAGCCCGCTGGGTCGCGCCAGGCGTGGCAGCCGGTCGTTGCCGAGCAGCGTCACCTGGTGGCCCTGCGGGGTCACCTGCACCAGGCGTCCGGCAAAATCACCCACGTACAGCACGCCATCGTGGGTCGTGGCCAGCGACAGCGGTCCGTTGATCACCCCATCGTTGCCGACCACGGTGCTGACCGTGCCATCGGCGCCGACGCGGCGCACCGCGTTGTTGAAGAAGTCGGCCACCAGCAGCGCACCGTGCGCATCGAAGGCCAGCGCCACCGGTGTGTCGAAGCGGGCCTCGCCCGCCACCGCATCGGCGAAGCCGGGGCGATCGCCACCGGCCACGGTACGCACGTTGCCATCGGTGCCGATCACCCGGATGCGGTCGTTCCAGGTATCGGCCACGAACACCTGGCCCTGCGCGTCCACGGCGATACCCATCGGGCCATCGAAGCGCGCCTGCGCGGCCGGGCCATCAGCGAAGCCCTGGGTGCCACCGGCCACGGTCGTCACCTGGCCATCGGTGCCGATGCGGCGGATAGCGTGGTTGCCGGTGTCGGCCACGTACAGGTTGCCCTGCGCATCGGCGGCGATGCCCGACGGCGTATTGAAGCGGGCCTGCAGGCCCGGCCCATCGGCCAGGCCCTCGCCCTGCCCGGCCACCGTTTCAACGCGGCCATCGGCCAGAAGGCGGCGAATGCGGTTGTTGTCGCCGGCATCGGTGAAGTACACGCTGCCATCGGCGCTGCGCAGCAGTGCATAGGGTTCGGCGAAACGCGCCTGCGCCGAGGCGCCGTCGCGGTCGCCGGGGTGGCCATCACCGGCCAGTGGCTCGATCTGCGCGGTCCAGGCCAGCGGCGTGGGTTGCGGGCCAACGGGCGCGTCCGGTGCCTGTGCGGGGCGTTCCCACCAGGTCGCGGCCAGCGCAGCTGCCGTTGCCACCACCACCACACCCACTGCCATCCATTGCCGCCGTGCCATCGCTCGCGTTCGCCCTGCCCTGAAAGAGGCCACGACGATAGACGCTGGCTGCAACCGCGTCGAGGGCGGTGCTTGTGCTCGCCCTGCAATCGGGCTTCAATCAGCGCACTCCATGGAAGGGTCGCCTGCATGCCAGTTCGTGTGTCCGCTCCGTTTCCCCGCGCCCTGCTGGCACTCTCGTTCTGCTTCGTGCCTGCAACATGGGCCGCGAATCTTCCGCCACAGAAGCTGGCCAGCGCGATGTCCGAGGCCACCCCGTCCGAGCAGTTGGCAATGGGCTGGACTGCCGCCCAGGAGGGCGATTACACGCGCGCCCGTGCACTGCTGGCACGCCTGCGGGCCGACCCGCAACTGGCGCGCAGCGGCAACGAAATGCAGGCCAACGCCTACGAACTGGAGGCCTGGCTGACCCTCGTGGACACGCACACCGACGAGGCGCTGGCTCTGCTGCGCAAGGCGCAGGTGCTCACGCCGGAGCGGACCTATCCGCGCGACACGCGATCGCTGTTCTATGCGCGCGCCGGCCGCCCTGCCGACGCTGCACGTGCCCTGTGCGAAGCCCTGGCGTGGAACGATGAAAGGGCCAGCGCGCGTTTCGAGCCCGCGTTGGTCAACCACCTCGCACAGGCCCTGCGGGACGACAATGCAGCGCTTCAGCCGCTGCTGCAGGCGCTGTTTGATGCGCGGTGGACCGATGAGGGCCAGGATCCCCAGTTCCGATGGCAACGGCTGGCCGAACTGCAGGCCGACGCAGGCCAGACCGAGGCCCTGCAGCGCACGGTCGCGCGTATCGATCAGCCGATGCCACTGCTGCACCTGAGCATTGACCGCCGCTTCGATGCCGCGATGGCGGCCCGCGCCACACCGCTCTCCGCCGAAGCTGCGCTGCCCGCCTACGTGGCTCTGCTGCGCGGCAACGTGCAGGCACATCCCGACCAGCTGCCCCGCGTCACTGCGTTGCTGACCGCCCTGCTGCAGGCCAGCGACAACACAGGCCTGCTCGAGGCCAGCGCGCCGTTCGCCGACGCCACGCCCGCGTTCTTTGTGCACGACGATGAGGCCATGATGGAGATGGCCTGGCTGCTCAACCTGCGCGCGGAGGCGCAGCGCCGGCTCGGACAGACCGACGCGGCGGTCGCCACGCTGCGCCACGCCATGTCCTTCGGTCCAGATGGCCATGCCGCTGTCGGCCAGCAGTTGAACCTGGCCCTGTGGCTGGCCGATGACCGGCAGCCCGCGCAGGCCCTGGCCCTGATGGAAGAACTGCACGACATCAGCGACTACGGAAAGAGCGTGGCCGATCTGGTCCGGGTGGTGGCCTACCAGCAACTGGGTGACCCGGCGGCCGTGGCGCGCGCGACCGCCGCCATTGCCGGTCGCAAGGGCAATGATCGCGATCCCTACCTGCATGCGCTGCTGGCCCAGGGCCGCCAGGACGACGCCGCAGCAGAGATCATCCGACGTCTGCGCAGTGTGGATACCCGGCAGAACATGCTGCAGGAAGCACAGCAGTACGGTGATATTCCGAGGTGGCCACTGGCCGCCGAACGTGACGTGCTCCTGCAGCAGCTGCTGCAGCGCGGCGATGTACGCGAGGCCATCGCCGCCGTCGGCACGCGCGGGCGGCATGCGCTCTACCCCTTTGAGTAAGCGCTACTTCGCCGGCACTTCGCTGCGGATGCCCATCGCTTCCCGGTAGCGCGCGTACAGCGCCATCACCTTGTCCACGTAGGCCAGGGTTTCGGCATACGGCGGCACGCCCTTGTAGCGGGTGACCGTACCGATGCCGGCGTTGTAGGCGGCCGCCGACAGCGCGCGATCGCCGTTGTAGCGCCGCAGCAGCGCACGCATGTAGCGGGCACCGCCGTCGATGGACTGCTGCGGCGAGAACGGATCACGCACGCCGTACTCCAGCGCGGTATCGGGCATCAGCTGCATCACCCCCTGCGCGCCCTTGCTGGAGACGGCCAGCGCATCGAAGTTGCTCTCGGCATGGGCGATCGCGCGCAGCCAGGCGTCATCGACACCGGTGGCCTTGGCGGCCGCCTTGAACTGCTTGGCATGCTGGGCCAGCTGCGGCTTGCCGACCCTGCCCAGGCCTTCGTGGGCCGGCTCACCGGGCGGGGTAGCGACGGTGAATTTCAGGAACACGCGCGAACCGGGCAGGTTGCGGGTGGAATAGACCAGTGCTCCGTCCTGCTCGCGTTCGTACAGCACGCCGCTGAACACGCCCATGTTGCCCCACAGGTTGGGGGTCTGGATGGCGTTGTCGTCGATCTCCTTCGGCGTACAGCGCGAGCCTGGCTCCGGCGCGGTGGCCAGGCTGACCGTGTTGCCCTGCACGCAGCGGTAGACCGTGCGGGCGCTGGCCAGGCCCGGCAGCAGCAACAGCGCAATGAGGGCGAGGCGGAGGATCATGGCGGCCGGATGATCCGGCCGCGCCCGCGAAATTCTGGTGAATCCCGGTAGAGTCGACCGTTGGTCGACTGCTCTCCCGATCAGAACGCGAAAACCCCGCGCTGCGCGCGATAGTCGACCAACGGTCGACTCTACCCCGCCCGCCTCCGCAGCCAATACCCCGCGCCCAGCAGCACGAACCACACCGGGCTGGCCACCAGGGCCTGGCGGGTGTCGGCCTGCAGGCTCAGCAGCACCAGCACGCCAGCGAAGAACACCAGGCACGCCCAGCACATCGCCACGCCACCGGGCATCTTGAAGATCGATGCCGCATGGCGTTCCGGGTAGCGGCGGCGGTAGATCATGTAGGCCACCAGGATCAGCGACCAGACGAAGATGAAGAGCACCGTCGCCAGCGTTGTCACCAGGGTGAAGGCGGTCACCAGGTTCGGGATCAGGTAGATCAGCAGGGTGCCGCCCAGCAGGCACAGGCACGAGAACAGCAGGCCGCGGGCCGGCACCGCCGCGCGCGACAGGCGCGACAGGCCGCGCGGGGCGTGGCCCTCTTCGGCCAGGCCGTACAGCATGCGGCTGGTGGAGAAGATGCCGCTGTTGGCCGACGAGGTGGCCGAGGTCAGCACCACGAAGTTGATCAGGCTGGCCGCGGCGGGAATGCCGGCCAGCACGAACAGCTGCACGAACGGGCTCTTGTCCGGCACCACCTGGCGCCAGGGCGTCACCGCCATGATCGCCACCAGGGCCAGCACGTAGAAGATGATGATGCGCACCGGGATCGAGTTGATCGCCTTGGGCAGGTTGCGCTCCGGGTCAGCGGTTTCGGCGGCGGTGGTGCCCACCAGCTCGATGCCGACGAAGGCGAACACCGCGATCTGGAAACCGGCGAAGAAGCCGACCAGGCCCATCGGGAACATGCCGCCGTCATTCCACAGGTTGGACAGCGAAGCGGTATGCCCGCTGGGCGAGGTGAAGCCCCACGCGACCAGGCCGGCACCGGTGATGATCAGCGCGCAGATGGCCACGATCTTGATCAGCGCGAACCAGAATTCCATTTCGCCGAACAGCTTGACCGTCACCAGGTTCAGGCCCAGCAGCAGCATCACGCACAGCAGTGCGGGTATCCAGGCCTGCAGTTCGGGGAACCAGAACTGCGCATAGGCGGCGATGGCGATGACATCGGCGATGGCGGTGACGATCCAGCAGAACCAGTACGTCCACCCGCAGAAGAACCCGGCCCAGGGGCCGAGCAGATCGGTGGAAAAATCGATGAAGGATTTGTACTGCAGGTTGGACAGCAGCAGCTCGCCCATCGCGCGCATCACGAAGAACAGCATCGCGCCGATGATGAGGTAGACGAACAGGATGGACGGGCCGGCCAGGCTGATGGTCTTGCCCGACCCCATGAACAGGCCGGTACCGATGGCACCGCCGATGGCGATCAGTTGCAGGTGGCGGTTGGACAGGCTGCGGCGCAGGTGTTCGGGGGGCGTGGCGGGCTCGGTCATGGGCGCGGGAAGGGGCGGGTGAAGCCCCCGACGGTAGTCCTCTGCGGCGCCGAGCGCCAGCGTCCCGCTGGGTGGACGCGTCAAATCGCAGCGTTTTCATCCCAATGCGCCCCCCTTCGTGGCCCTGCCCATTTCCCCCGGCGCTGCAACATGCTCAGATAGCGCATCCGACCAAGGACCGGCCCGCCATGCGCAGCGCCCTGCCCCGCCCGCTGGAAACCCTGCCATGAGCCGCCTGGGCGTCATCATCGGCGCGACCCTGCTGTCGATCCTGGTGGCCATCGTGCCGATCGCCGCGATGGTCTATGCCACCTGGAACAGCGCCGTCGGCCTGGAACAGCGGCGCCTGCACGAGATCGCCGGACGCGCCCTGCGTCGCGCCGACGTCTCCTACCAGGAATCGCTGGCCGTGCTGAAGTCCGCCGAAGCGTCACGCCTGCCCCCGTGCAGCACCGCGCACGTGCGGCGCCTGCAGACGCTGGTGATGACCACGCCCTCGGTCGACCAGATGGGTTATTTCGAGGCGGGCAAGCTGCGGTGCACCTCGTGGGGTGCGTTCGAGGGAGATGTCGCCCAGCCCACCCCGGACCACGTCACCAGCGATGGCGCCGGCATCAAGGTGGACGTGCGCCCGCAGGCCACCGAGCAGCGCAAGGTGCTGTCCATCCTGTACGGTTCCTACGACACCCTGGTCGACCCGCGCCGTTTCGTCGATGTCATCGCCGACCCGCAGGTGCGCCTGGCCCTGGCCAGCCCCGACGGCCGCCTGCTGTCCAAGCAGAGCGGCATCGACGAGGCCCTGCTGGCGCGGCTGCTGCGCGAGCCCGGCGAGGGCCTCGACAACGACACCCTGTACGCCACTGCCCGCAACAACGAGTGGCTGGCCATCGCCACCGGGCCGCGCACCGCGCTGGCGGCCACCTTCCGCCAGCAGGCCTGGCTGTTCGTGCCGGTGGGGCTGCTGCTGGCCGGCATCGGCACCGGCGTGGTGATCTGGCTGTCGCGCCGCCGCCTCTCGCTGCGTGGCGAGCTGGCCATCGCCATCCGCCGCCGCGAGCTGTACCTGCACTACCAGCCCATCATCGAGCTGGAGACCGGCATCTGCGTCGGCGCCGAAGCCCTGGTGCGCTGGCAGCGCCCCGACGGCACCCAGGTGCGGCCGGACATCTTCGTGCCGCTGGCCGAGGAGCACGGCCTGATCACCGCGCTCACCGACCTGGTGATCGAGAACGTGGTATCGGACATGCGCGATCTGCTGGTGCAGGACCGCAGCGCGCACATCGCCATCAACCTCGCGGCCGAGGACATCATCAGCGGCCGCGCGTTGAAGTCGATCACCCAGCGCATGGCCGGCAGCGGCATCCTGCCGCAGCAGATCTGGCTGGAAGCCACCGAACGCGGCTTCCTCGATGCCGACCGTGCACGCACCATGCTGGCCGCTGCGCGCCGCGCCGGCCACAGCATCGCCATCGACGATTTCGGCGTCGGCTATTCCAGCCTGCAGTACCTGGAACAGCTGCCGCTGGATGCGCTGAAGATCGACAAGTCGTTCGTCGATGCCATCGGCACCGAAAGCGCCACCAGCCCGGTCACCCCGCACATCATCGACATGGCCAGGGAACTGGGCCTGTGGGTGGTGGCCGAAGGCGTGGAAACCGAACCGCAGCTGGCCTACCTGCACAGCCAGCAGGTGCAGTTCGGACAGGGCTGGCTGTTCTCGCGCCCGTTGCCGCGCGATGCGTTCATCGCCTTCCACCACCAGCGCCAGCAGCGCTATGGCGCCGCGCGCGAGGACATGCAGAACCCACGCAGCGTGCCGATCGAACAGGCCGCCGCGGAAGAATGACGGCCAACGGCGGAGCCCCTCGTGGCGGGGCGGCCGTAATCCGAGGGTTGGCCGAGCGGGTAGGCTGCGGCGTCCGACCACGGAATCAACAGAAAGAGCAAAGGCAAACGCGGGTCGCTGCGCTCAGTAGATCCACGCCATGCGTGGATGACGCGGGCCTGGTAGTGCCGGCCGCTGGCCGGCAACCCCACGCAACCGCCGCTACACCCAGGCCTTCGGCCGCACCCACAACCACGCCGCGCACACGGCCAGCAACAGTAGCGGCAACCACGCCAGCTGCCCTGCGCCAACCGACTGCAGCACCACGCCACCCGCCACGCCGCCTGCGGCAATCGCCAGGTTCCAGCCGGTCACCAGCATCGACTGCGCCAGGTCGGCCGCGGCACCGGCACGGCGGGCCACGGCGGTCTGGAACAGCGTCGGCACCGCGCCAAACGCCACGCCCCACAGCACGCTGGCCAGCAGCAGCACCTGCGGCACGCCCGGCCACAGCAGCAGGGCCGCCACCGCCAGCACGAAACCGGCCACCGCCGCCCACACCAGCGCGCGCAGGTGGCGATCCACGCCCCAGCCGGCAATGCCGATGCCGGCGACGGCCGCCACGCCAAACGCCAGCAACACGCGGTCCAGCCAGTGCTGCGCGTTGGCCAGGATCGCCAGCGGCTCGATGTAGGTATAGAGCACGTTGTGCGCCAGCACGTACAGCGCCATCACCAGCAGCGTGCTGCGTACCCCGGGCAGTCGCCAGACGCTGCCCAGCGGCGTGCGTTGGCCACCACCGGCCGCCGGCAGCGCAGGCACCGCCCAGCGCACCCAGCCCAGCAGCAGCACCGCCAACAGCGCCATCAGCCCGAACGCCCAGCGCCAGCCGATCTGCTGGCCCAGCAGCGTGCCCGCCGGCACCCCCAGCGAAAGCGCCAACGGTGAACCGACCATCGCCACCGCGATCGCCCGCCCCTGCAATTCGGGCACCACCAGGCGCGCGGCATAGCCGGCCACCAGCGACCACAGCAGGCCCGCACCCACGCCGGCCAGGAAGCGCACCACCAGCAGCAGCGTGTAGTTGCTGGTCAGCGCCGTCAGTGCGTTGACCAGCACGAAGCCGGCAATCGCCGCCAGCAGCAACGGCCGGCGGGGCAGCCGCTGGGTCAGCGCGGTCATGGGAAGCGCCGCCAGCACCGACCCCAGTGCATACACGCTCACCAGCTGGCCCACGGCCGCATCGCTCACGCCCAGGCTCTGCCCCATCGGCCGCAACACGCCCGCCGGCAGGGTCTCGGTCAGCAGGGTGATGAAGCTGCCCCCGGCCAGGGCCAGCAGTCCGTTCCACGGCAACCGCGTTGCTTCACCTGCAGGCGACGATGCGTCGATGGCATGCCCGCTCATCGCGCTACCTCCAGATCGCGGTACACCGCGTCGCGCAGCTCATCGACGAAAGCGCCGTGCATGCCTTCGTACAGGGTGTTGGTGAGAGCCACCACGCTGAGGCCACGTGCGGGATCGACGAACCAGCTGTGGCCATAGGCGCCGCCCCAGCGCCAGGTACCTGCGCTTTGCGGCGTGCCCGAAGCGGCTGCATCACGCAGCACGGCAAAGCCCAGGCCGAAGCCCCAGCCCGGCGGATCGGCCGGCCCCTGCCCGCCCACCTGCGGGCGGCCCATCTCGGCCACCAGCGCTGGCGGCAGCACGGCAGACGCCTGCACATCGCGCAGGGCCTCCAGCACGGTCATCACGTCATCGGCGCTGCCGATCAGGCCAGCGCCCGCCGAGGCATAGCGGCTGGCATCGGTGGCGCGTGCCAGGCTGTACTCGATGCCCACGGTGCCATCGAACGGCGCGACGATCTCGCCCTCCTGCAGGCGATGCGGCTGCGGCACATCACTGGCATAGGCGGTGGCCAGCCGCGCGCCCTGCGCGGTACTGAAGCCGGTATCGCGCAGGCCAAGCGGCTGCGCCAGCAGGCGATCAAACAGGTGCTGCAGGGTCTGCCCGCTCGCCGCTTCGGCCACGGCACCGGCCACATCCACGCCCAGCGAATACAGCCATTGGCTGCCCGGTGCGAACAGCAGCGGTACCTGGCCGATGCGCTGCACGTTGTCCTGCAGGCTCACCGGATTGGCGTCCATGCCATCGCTGACGCCGGCACGCGCATAGGGCCCTGCGGCGTCGGCTTCGAGGAAGCGGTAGCCCAGGCCACTGCTATGGCTCAGCAGCTGCCGCAGGCTGATCGGCGGCACGCTGCCATCGGCCAGCGCCGGGCGGAACGTCGGCAGCCAACGCTGCACCGGTGCATCCAGATCGAGCACGCCGTCGGCCACCAGGCGCAGGATCACCGTGGTCAGCAGCGGCTTGCTCACCGATGCCAGGCGGAACAGCTGGTCGCGCTGCATCGGCGTACCCGCCTCGCGGTCGGCCATGCCGCTGGCGCTGGCATGGCGCAGCACGCCGTGTTCGCGCACCAGCACCACCGCACCCACCAGGCGCTGCGGGTGGGCCTGCTGCAGTACACGGTCCACGCCGGGCAGTGTGGGCGTGGATGCGTCGACAGGAAGAGCATTCATGGGGCAATCCTTGGGGGGAGGGCCGCCACCTTAGGCAGCGCGCGCCGATGCAAAAAGCGGGTCGGCGCTCCGTGCTTCGTGGACCCCCAGGTCCGCAATCGGCGGCCTGCGCGGACTGCCACGGCACACCGGCCCTGCACCGCAGTGTTGCAACGGCCCGCTGGCCGCACGCTGCAACTGGCCCTACCCTGCGGTTTTCCCGCTGCGCCGCCCATGTCCGTCCTCGACAATCTCGCCAACCTGCAGACCTTCGTGCATGCAGCCGACACCCGCAGCTTCGTCGAGACCGGCCGCCTGCAGGGCATCTCCGCCTCGGCCGCCGGCAAGTGCGTGGCACGGCTGGAGCACGCACTGGGCGTACGCCTGTTCCACCGCAGCACGCGCAGCATCACCCTCACCGCAGAAGGCCAGCTGTTCCTGGCGCGCTGCCGCCGCATCCTCGCCGAGCGCGATGCTGCACGTACCGAACTGGCCCAGCCGCACGCCGCACCCAGCGGCACGCTGCGCATCAGCCTGCCGCTGGTGGGCGACCTGACCCTGCCGTTGCTGGCCGATTTCATGGCCGCCTATCCGGACATCCGCCTCGACCTGGATTTCAGCGACCGCCTGGTCGATGTCATCGAGGAAGGCTTCGACGCCGTGCTGCGTGTCGGCGAGCCGAGCGATTCTCGGATGAATGCCCGGCGCTTGGGCGTGTTTCCACGGCGCATCGTCGCCTCACCGTCCTACCTGCAGCGGCGCGGCGTGCCCAAGGCCCCGGCCGACCTGCTGCAGCACACCCTGCTGCACTACAAGTTCCCCAGCAGCGGCAAGCTCGAGCCGTGGCCGGTCCAGTGGCCGGACGAACAGGCCGCGCAGGACCTGCCCGTGCACATGGTCGCCAATACCATCGAGGCACGGGTGGAACTGGCCCTGCGCGATATCGGTCTGGCCTTCGTGCCGGTGCACTCGGTCCGCGATGCCCTCGCCGAGGGCCGCCTGGTCACCGTGCTCGACGAACACGTGCATTCCTGCGGCACCTTCCACCTGCTGTGGCCCTCCGGCCGCCACGTGCTGCCGAAGCTGCGGGTGTTCATCGATTTCATCAGCGCGCGGCTGGACACCGTCCCGTAGCCCGGCCACACACCATCGCCTGGCGCGGCTGGACACCGTCCCGTAACCCAGTAGATCCACGCCATGCGTGGATGACGAGGCATCACCGTCCCGTAGCCCGGTAGATCCACGCCATGCGTGGATGAAGGGGCATCGCCACCGCGACCATTCAGCCACCAGCGCTATAATCCCCCCTCATTCCTCCAAGAGGCTCGCGACCGATGCGCCAGTGATGCCGCCGTCTTTGCACTAGACGGCCCGACTCTTCCCGCCCCTGTGCGCAGGGGAGAACCAGGCATCCCATGGAGGTCGCATGACCACGCATTCCCTCGCGCTCGATCGCGTGTCCTATCGGTTGGCCGATGGCCGATCGCTGTTTTCCGAACTGTCGTTTTCCTTTGAACCGGTGGCCACCGGCCTCGTCGGCGCCAATGGCACCGGCAAGAGCGTGCTCGCGCGCCTGCTGGCCGGGCAACTTCTGCCCGACAGTGGGCAGGTACGCAGCAGCGGCCGGGTCTTCCTGCTGCCCACGCCCGGTTATCCGCCACGCGGCTCGGTCGGCGAACTGGCCGGCGTCGGTGATGCACTGGCCGCGCTGGCGCGCATCGAAGCCGGCAGCATCGACGAAGCGGACTTCGCCTGCGTCGGCGACCGCTGGGACCTGCGCGAACGCCTGCAGCAGCAGTGGCATGCCTTCGGCCTGCCCGATGACCTGCGGCCCACCCAGCCAGCCGCACGCCTCAGTGGCGGCCAGGCCATGCGCGTGGCCCTGTCCGGCGCATGGGCCAGCGGTGCCGACTGGCTCATCCTCGACGAGCCCAGCAACCATCTGGATGCGCGCAACCGCCAGCAGTTGTACCAGCAGCTGCAGCGCTGGCCGGGCGGACTGCTGGTCATCAGCCACGACCGCGAACTGCTGGCCAACATGCAGCAGATCGTGGAACTGGATGCACGCGGGCTGCACCGCTATGGCGGGCCCTGGCAGCACTATGCCGACGCGCGCGCGGCCGAGCGCGATGCCGCCGCCGCGCAGCTTGACCATGCCCGCGCGCAGCACCGCCAGCAGCAGCGCAGCGCGCGCGAACAGCACGAACGTCAGCAGCAGCGGCAAGCGCGCGGCAGCCGCGATGCCAAGCAGGCCAACCAGGCACCGATCCTGCTGGGCGGGCAGAAGCAGCGTGCGGAGGCCACCCAGGGCCGCGCGCAGCAGATCCAGGCCGACCGCCTGCAGGCCAGCGCGCAGCAGCTGCGCAGCGCGGCGGCAGCCGTGCAGGCCGCCCCCGAACTTGCCCTGTTTGCCAGCGATGGCGAGCGTGGCAGCGCGCGCCTGCTGCAGGCACACGATCTGGTGCTGCCACACGGTTGCAGCGCACCGCTGCAGCTGGAGATCCGCCGTGGCCAGCGCATCGCCGTGGTGGGCGACAACGGCAGCGGCAAATCCACCCTGCTGCGCGTACTGGCCGGGCAGCTGCAGCCGCGTGCGGGCGAGGTGCAGCGGCACGCACCGCTGGCCCTGCTCGACCAGCAGCTGCTGGCCCTGGCTGGCGAGCGCAGCATCCTCGACACCGTGCAGGCGGCCAACGCGGCCGCCGACCCGGCCGAGCTGCGCACACGGTTGGCCCTGCTCGGGCTGGATGCACACCGCATCCAGCGCCCCGCCAGCAGCCTCAGCGACGGCGAGCGGGTAAAGGGTGCGCTGGCCAGCGTGCTTTACGCGCAACCGGCACCGCAGCTGTTGCTGCTGGACGAGCCCGGCAACGCGCTGGACCTGACGGCGCTACAGGCACTGGAATCGCTGCTGGGTGCGTGGGAAGGCGGACTGGTGATGGTCAGCCATGACACCCACCTGCTGCGTGCGTTGCGGCCAACGCAGGTGCTGCAGGTGGGCGGCGATGGCTGGCAGTGGCGCGACGCGTTGTAGCAGACCCGGGGTCGGATCCCTTTTGCCACGCAAAAGGGCTCTGACCCCGGCCCGATGACCGCGCCATCCACGCATGGCGTGGATCTACTGATCCGGGCGTGCCCCGCCATCCACGCATGGCGTGGATCTACTGATCCGGGCGTGCCCCGCCATCCACGCATGGCGTGGATCTACTGGTCTGGTTGTGCCCCGCCATCCACGCATGGCGTGGATCTACTTAGCGGACCGCGCCATCCACGCATGGCGTGGATCTACTGGAGTGCAGTAGAGCCACGCCACGCGTGGCTGCTTCTGCCCTCAGCGCTTCCACACCGGAAACGCCTGCGGCAACTGCTGCCACAACAACGGCCCCGCGCGCAGTTCGCTGTCATTGAGCAGGCACGCATCCAACGCCGCGCGCACCGCACGCTCATCCATGTGCACGCCAATCACCACCAGCTCCTGCCTGCGGTCGCCCCAGAGCGGGTGCCAAAGGCGGGCCATCGCCGCGTGTGCCTCGCCATCCGGGAATTCCTCCCGCCCCGGCAGCGGCGCGCTCCAGCAGTCGGCCTGCTGCCGCGCCCAGCCCAGGTCGCTGTACGGCAGCGGTGTCGGCGGCAACAGCGGCGTGGTGTCCTCACTGCCGGCACGCACGCGCTCGCGCGCCGCGTACCAGAAGCCAGCCGCCTGCGTACGCGTCGCCGCACCCACGCTGCTCAACTCGCCCACCCAGTCCATACGGTTGGCCAGCCAGAACCAGCCCTTGCTGCGGATCACCCCGGGCATGCCCTCCTGCAGCGCGCGGGCGAAACGCCCGGGGTGGAAGGGCCGGCGCGAGCGGTACACGAAGCTGCCGATGCCATACTCCTCGGTCTCCGGCGTGTGCTCGCCACGCAGTTCCTTCACCCAGCCCGGCGCCTGCTGCGCACGGTCGAAATCGAAGCGGCCGGTATCCAGCAGCTCGCGCAGCGGCACGTCGCCAAACGACGACAGCAGCAGCTTTGCATCACGGTTCAGGCCACGCAGCACCGCCAGCGTGTCCTGCAGCACGTCCTCATCGGCCTGGTCGACCTTGCTCACCACGATCACATCGGCAAACTCCACCTGCTCGCACAGCAGGTCCACCACGCCGCGGTCATCGTCCGGGCCGGCCTGCTGGCCACGCTCGGCCAGGCGCAGGGTCGACCCGAAATCAGCGAGGAACGCGCTGCCATCGACCACGGTCACCATCGTGTCCAGGCGCGCGATGTCGCTCAGGCTGAAGCCCTGCTCGTCGCGTACGGCGAAGGTGGCAGCCACCGGCATGGGCTCGCCGATACCCGTGGATTCGATCAGCAGGTAGTCATAGCGCCCGGCATCGGCCAGGCGGCGTACTTCCTGCAGCAGGTCGTCGCGCAGGGTGCAGCAGATGCAGCCGTTGCTGAACTCCACCAGCGTTTCCTCGGTGCGGCGCAGCTCGGCACCACCGTCGCGCAGCAGCTGCGCATCGATGTTGACCTCGCTCATGTCGTTGACGATGACCGCCACGCGCAGGCCATCGCGGTTGCGCAGGATCTGGTTGAGCAACGTGGTCTTGCCGGCCCCCAGGAAGCCGGACAGCACGGTGACCGGCAGGCGGCGGTCGGCGCGGGAAACAGGGTTCATGCGGGGCGAAGGGCTGCGGATGGAAATGTTACTATATAACATTAAATGACCACGGCGCAGCCGGCGGACTGCCGGCCAGCGGCCGGCACTACCAAGGGATGCGTAGAGTCGAGCTTGCTCGACTGCTCCGCTATTTGCCGTAGCGGCGCAGCAGTTCCACCAGTACTTCGGCTTCCGCCGCCCGCTGCTGCGGGTCCTCGGCGGCCACCACGTGTTCCTGCAGGTGCTCGTGCAGCAGCTCCATCAGCAGGCTGTGCGCCGCGCCACGCACGGCGGCCACCTGCACCAGCACGTCCGCGCAGTCGCCCGCCGCGCCCTCCGGGCGGTCCAGTGCCTGCTCCAGCGCCGCCACCTGGCCGCCGATGCGGCGCACCCGGGTCAGCAGTTGTTTCCGGTTCTTGTGTACATGTGCCATGGCCGTATCGTATACCCTATGGGGGTATCCTTCCACTCATGAATGCCCCCATGCACCTGGACGCCCTCGCCGCCTCCCGCCGCCACGACCATCGCTTCGACGACGGCAATCCACTGGCCGAACGCAATACCCGCCGTGCCATGTGGCTCACCGTCAGCATGATGTTCATCGAGATCTTCGGCGGCTGGTGGTTCAACTCCATGGCCGTGTTGGCCGATGGCTGGCACATGAGCTCGCACGCCCTGGCGCTCGGCCTTTCGGTGTTTGCCTACCGCTGCGCACGGCGCTACGCGCACGACCCGCGCTTTGCCTTCGGTACCTGGAAGATCGAGATCCTGGCCGGCTACACCAGTGCCATTGCCCTGCTCGGTGTGGCCGCGCTGATGGCCGTGCAGTCGCTGCAGCGCCTGTGGGTGCCTGCGCCCATCCATTACGACGAGGCCATCCTCATCGCCGTGGTCGGCCTGGGCGTGAACCTGCTGTGCGCGTGGTGGCTGCACGACAGCCCGGGCCATGCCCACCACCATCACGGCCACGCGCATGGACACGACCATGACCATGACCACCACGATCACGCGCACGGTCATGCCCATGGCCACGACCTCAACCTGCGCTCGGCCTACATGCATGTGCTGGCCGACGCCGCGACCTCGGTGCTGGCCATCGTTGCACTGCTCGGCGGCAAGCTGTGGGGCGCCTCCTGGCTGGACCCGGTGATGGGCCTGGTTGGCGCCGTGCTGGTGACGGTCTGGGCCGTCGGCCTGCTGCGCGACAGTGGCCGCGTGCTGCTGGATGCGCAGATGGACGCGCCGGTGGTCGCGGAAGTACGCGAAGTGATCGAACAGGGGCCCTGGCCGGCACGCCTGGCCGATCTGCATGTGTGGCAGGTGGGCCGCGGCAAGTACGCCGTGGCCGCCAGCGTGGTCACCAGCGATGTCGATCTGGATGCCGACCAGCTGCGCCAGGCACTGGCCGTGCACGAAGAACTGGTGCACGTGACGCTGGAAATCCACCGCACGGCGTGATGCCGCGGTTCTTTCCTGTAGCGCCGAGCCCATGCTCGGCTGGTTCTGCCCAAAGCAGTCGAGCAAGCTCGACTCTACAAATGCGGGCGCCTACAGCTTGAACAACATCCGCAACAGGTAGAGCTTCAACGGCAGCGCGCTCAACAGCGCGCCGCCGATGCCCAGCCACGCGTGGCGCTCATCCCGGGCCCGCGCCGCCACGGCCAGCCCCAACCCGACCACTGCCGAGGCCAGCACCCCCACGCTCAGCGCGGCCGCCGGTGCGCTGCCGCCAAAGGCCAGCGCCGCCAGCCAACCAGCGCCCCACCCGGCCAGCAGCCCCAGCCAGCTTGCCAGCCCACACCACGGTGCCTTGCCCTGTGCCATCGCTGCTCCCCAGTTCTTGCCGATTATCGGTACGGGCAGGCCCTGCCCTCGCCCTACACTAGCTGCACCTGCCCCGTCGGGACATCCCATGCGCGCGCTCCGCCTGCTGCTGCCCGGCACCTTCCTGCTGCTGGGCGCCTGTTCCGGCGATACCCAGCTGCCGTTCTCCTCCGATCCCCTGCAGGGCTGCTTCACCACCAGCACGCGCAAGCCCGCCGAGTTCCGCATCGACAAGGAAGGCGGGCAGTACTTTGTCTCCTTCGAGCGCGACGGGCACTGGCAACGCGAGCCCAACGCACTGACCCAGGCGAGCCGCGCCGACATCGCCCGCTACTTCCGCGACGATGCCGAACAGATCGACAGTGCCCTGATCCGCAGCGCTGGCGGCTTCGGCCTGTTCCATACCCAGCGGGGCGCCTCGCTGAAGGCCAAGGCGGGCGACAGCGACTACATGGCCCTGCTGCTGATCGGTGCCGGGCCGGTGTATGCGGTGAAGTGCGGCTGATCTGCAACTTTCCTGATGGTATTGCGCTGCTGCGGACCTGAGGCTGGCCACTTTTGGGGGCCACGCCATGCTGTTGCCGCTGCTGCTTGCCGTCGTGCCGGTCACCACCACCGGCGCCTATGACGAGGTGCGCCTGACCGACGATGGCCGCACGCTGGTACTGCGTACGATTGACTGGGAAACGGACGACGGGCAGCGCACGCGGGTCACCGTGCACTGGCAGCTGCTGGACGACGGCAGCATGCTCTACGAATACGTGCGGCAGCCGCCCGCAACCCAGGCCGTGCATCGCCGCGCCTGCGCGCTGCAGGGCGGTAGTCCTTCCGGCGGTGTCAGTTTTCTCGCCGGCTCGGGCACCACGCACGGCTTTGGCTGCAGCAGTGCCCCCTGACAGAGACGCGGCCCGTCCCTGCAGGGCTCACGGCCGGTCGGGTACCATGCCCTCCCCCGCCCAGCCCCGGTACCCGCCGTGACCCATTACACCGGCCCCCTGCTCACCCGCGACAGCGCCGATGCCCTGCGCC
This sequence comes from Stenotrophomonas sp. S39, assembly GCF_016624665.1. Taxonomy (NCBI): domain Bacteria; kingdom Pseudomonadati; phylum Pseudomonadota; class Gammaproteobacteria; order Lysobacterales; family Lysobacteraceae; genus Stenotrophomonas; species Stenotrophomonas sp. S39. The sequence continues at coordinate 18,424 of NZ_JACVTT010000070.1, forward strand.
GCGCGCACGACAAGGGTGCTGCCGACTGGCAGGGCTCGCTCGACCTGGGACGCAGCCAGGATACCGTCGGCCTGGACGCCGAGGGCTTCAACTTCCGCGGCCGGCCGTACCCGTGGCCGGGCAAGCTGAAGGACCGCACGCTGTACTACTGGGATGGCGAGGACTTCGCGCCGATCTCGCGCTTCAGTGGTTCGCTCATCAAGCTGGTGCCCACCGAGTGGGGCGCGCCCACCTTCGAGATCGATGGCATCAAGATGCTGCCGACCTCCAAGCTGTCGCCGTTCGAGGATGCCCGCCGCAAGGTCGAACTGGTTGCCCCGGCAGGTAAATCCATCCTCGATACCTGCGGTGGCCTGGGCTACTTTGCCGCCTGCGCGCTGGAAGCCGGCGTCGGCCAGATCCGCTCGTTCGAAAAGAACGCCGACGTGATGTGGCTGCGCACGCTCAACCCGTGGTCGCCCGACCCGGAGTCGGCCGCCGCCGGTGGCCGCCTGCAGTTCGGCCAGGGGGATGTCTCGCAGCAGATCGAACAGGTGGCCAGCAACAGCGTCGATGCCATCCTGCACGACCCGCCGCGCTTCGGCATCGCCGGCGAGCTGTATTCACAGGCGTTCTACGACCACCTCGCGCGCGTCATCCGCAAGGGTGGCCGCCTGTTCCACTACACCGGTGCGCCGAACAAGCTGACCAGCGGCCGCGACGTACCGCGCGAAGTCGCCAAGCGCCTGGAAAAAGCAGGCTTCAAGGCCGAGCTCGCGTTGGACGGCGTGCTGGCCGTCAAGCGCTGACGGCTAGCGGCCGGCCATCATTCGTAATCGACCTTGGCCAGCGTCTTCACCCATTGCGGCACTGCCGGCTCGTTGCCGTAGTACGCCTTCGGCTTCTTCTCGGCCATCGCCCAGCGGTGCAGCCAGCTGGGGCCATAGCGGCCATCGTAGCCCTCGGTGCCACGCGCATAGGCCGGGTCGCGCAGCGCCTCTTCCAGCGAAACGAAGCGATAGCCGCGGCGCTTGGTGGCAGCCACCAGTTCGGCAAACGTTGCTGCATTGAGTTCGTTGGCATGCATCAGCCACACCTGCGGCAGGGCATATCCCAGCAACGCCTGCGACTGCTGCTCGTAGTAGTCCAGCTTGTTCAGCATGTAGGGCACGTAGCCCTTGCGCAGGCGGGCCAAGGTGGCCGCGCGCTCGGCTGATTCCGGCTGTTCGTTCATCACGTTGGCGTAAGCGAACGCCCAGACCCATTCGCCGTTGTCGACGGTCACCGGCGCAATGCGGTAACCATGCTCGGCGAAGAAGGTATCCATCACCGCACGGTCCTGCGGCGTGCGGCCCGCCCGCAGGTACGGATGGCGCATCCACTGCGGCACCTGGCCGCGCTCGGCCAGCAACGGCTTCAGTACGTCCTCACCGCGCAGGAAATCCTGCTGGAACGCGGCCACGCCCTTGGCGTTCAGATCCATGTGCGACCAGGTGTGGTTGCCCAGCACGTAACCGGCATCGCGCCAGTCGCGCAGCATCTGCACCCGCGACGGCTGCACCACGCCATCCACTTCCAGCTTGTTGCCGTTGACGAAGCCCACCACCGGCACGCCCGCCTGCTGCAGCTGCGCCATCAGCGCCTCATGACGTACCTGCAGATCAGGCGGCACGATCTCGTCCAGACGCGCCCACGGCAGGTCGTCGATGGTCACCGCGATACGGCGATCCACCTCAGCGGCCTGCGCCACCAGCGAAAGCAGCAACAACGGCACGGCACGCAGCAACGAACGCATCAGCACATCCGGTTTCCGGCGGGAACCAATACTCTACCTGCGCTCACCGCGCCACAGCCACACCCCCATCACCAGCGCGACCAGCAGCACTGCCGCCAGCACCATCGCCAACCGCCCGGGGTTGTGCAGCAGGCTCGCGCTGCTGCCCATGAACAGCGCGAAGGCCTGCTGCGGCACCTGCGCGATGGGCACGTCCGGATTGGCTGGATCCAGCGCGCAGACCACCGGCGCTAGCTTCACCATGCGTGCCCAGGCGGTTTCGGCGCGGTACAGCGCCCAACCGGCCAGGCCCAGCGCACCGGCGTGCAGCAGCACGTAAGCGATGGCGACCCTGCGCACCCGGCCCGCTGCGTGGCGTACTGCAGACACGCCGGCCAGTACGGCCGCCAGCAAGGCCAGCAGCACACCCGCAATGGGAATCCAGCGCAGTTCCACCCAGGGCTGCAGCGCCCGGCCCCGCTCCACCATCGCCATCACCACGGCACTGCGCGAGGCCAGGTCCAGGTGCGCGCAGGCGCCCGCTGCGGGTTCCAGCAGGTACTGCACACGGAAGTGGAAGCCGCCCTCGGCCAGCGCCAGTGCACACAGGGCCAGTACCGGCAGCAGGAACAACGGCGGGCCCAGGCCACAGGCAACAGCGAGGCGCTTCATCCAGCGATGTACTTCGGCGGCACGTGCGCGGTCAGCCACACGCCGTTTGCCGACTGGTGGAACACGTGGCCATCGGCATGCATGCGCCCGGCGTCGATGCTGAGCACCACCGGCGTACCCCGCCGCGCGCCCACCTGCAAGGCGGTATCGCGGTCCAGGGACAGGTGCACGTGCTGGCGTTCTCCGGGACGCAGCCCCTCGGTGGCAATGGCATCCAAGAAGCGCGGCACCGTGCCGTGGTACAGCCACGGCGGAGGCACGAGCGGCGCAAGCCCAAGGTCCACCGCAATCGAGTGCCCTTGGCTGGCGCGGATACGCAGGCCATCGTCGCTGATGGCAAAGCGCCGCTTGTCGTTCTCCTGCACCAGCCGATCCAGGCTCGCACGGTCCAGCGGCAGCCCATGCAGGCCCAGCCGCTGCAGCAGGTCATCAATGCCGGCCCACCCCTGTGCATCCAGCTGCAGGCCGATCTTCTGCGGTTCGTGCCGCAGCACCAGGCTCAGGAATCTGCTGGCCTGGTCAAGGGAAATGTCCTTTTCCATGGGCATAGCCTGACGCACCGCAGCGGCGAATGCCAGCGCCCATCCGCCGCATCACTCCACCGCCGGCAGCGGCAGCGTCCGCCACAGCCATACCCCCACCGCCATCGCCGCCAGCAGCAGCACGCTTGTGACCATCGCCAGCGCATCGGGCAGCTGCGGCACCGGCAAGCCAGCGCTGGCCAGCATCTGCGGCACGGTGCGATGTGCCCCGCTCGTTGCGTCCTCTTCCAGGGAGGTGGGACCAACCATGCATGCCGCCGGCAGACCGGTCACCATGCCCGTCCACACCTGTTCGTACAGCCGCAGCAACTGCATGCCCAGGCCCAGCACCAGCAGATGCAGGCCGAACAGCCCCCAGATGCGGTGCCGGCGCCCGCTCCGTGTCCGGCGCAACAGGTTCACGCTCACCGCGAGCGCGCCCAGCAGCGATGACAGCAGGGCGCTCACCACCACCCAGCACACAGGCTGCCAATCATCCAGCGCACCCGCGCGTGCCAGCAACAGATCTGCCACATGCAGGCGCGCCACCGGGTCGTGGCCGCCACATGCCGGTAGCAGTGGCATCGGGAAGGGTTCCAGCAGCAGCTGCGTGCGGTGGTGGAAATAGCTCACTGCCAGACCCAGCGACGCCAGCGCCAGGCCGTGCAACAGGAACAGCATCAGTCCAGCGCCACAGAGGCGCCTGAGGCGGGCAGTCATGAAGGCCACGCGGTGCATCCCAGCAAAGGTTGGGCATCCTAGCGGCGCAGCGCGGCGCTGTCGGCAGGCAGAAGCGACACCGGCCGCCATCTCGGCCATCATGTACGTCCTGCACAGGACGGCAGCACGCACCACGCAATGAGCGACTCACAGATCTACGCGCTATACCTGCTTGCCTGCCTGGTCACCTGCGGCATTCCGTTCGCACTGGCCGCGTATGGCTTCATCAAGGTGGTCGATGCGCGGCTGGCCAAGCTGCCGCTCCGCGTACTGGTCTCCCCGCTCGGGCCACACAGCCCCACGCGCCGGCAACGCAAACGGTACTGGCGCGCCATGCGCAGGAATCCGGAATCGCTGACCTACAAGGTTCAGGCGAAAGCGCCACGGTGGTGGTCATTCGTGGGCGCAGCCCTGTTCATCACCATCATCGCCGTGTGGGCGTGGCTGATGCCCAACCCGGCGCGCTTCAACGTGATGGTTCGCAACGCCTTCGGGTACACCGCCAACGTGGCCGAGGTGCGCATCGTGCAGCACCAGCACGGCGAACTGCTGCTGCGCTGGGCGCCCGTGGTCGTGCGCACCCCGCAGTACATCGTCCTGCCGCGCTATTCACGCGGGCCCATGCCCTACATCAACGGCTACCACGCCGATGTCCTGCCTCCGCTGGTGCGCCAACAGGGTGATGTGCTGCAGGTCGCCATGCCCATCCGCGCCGATCCCGCCGTGCTGCGGCGCGAACTGGCCAGGGCCAGTGGCCTGCCCGAGCAGGACATCCACATGCAGCAGCGCACGTTGGTGCCCTGGCGGGAAGACGGCTGGGAACCCTGGCCGATGGAGGAGTATGAGCCCGCGCGCTAGCCCCGCGGCAGCTTGGCGGCCCACATGTTGTCCACCAGGTTCGGGTAGCGCCGGCCGTTTTCCTCGGCGCGCTGCCGCGCTGCCGCCTTCTGCGCGTCGGACAGCGGCTGCTTCTTCTGCCCCTTCGGGTTGGGCTTTTTCCAGGGCGGCGTGCGTGCGGTGGGCATGGTGGCAGTGTGGCGCAGTCCCGCACCAACGGTTGTGAACGACGGTGGTTGTCAGCAAGGCGCGTCTGGCATCAGCTCACCGCCGATCCACACCTCCCCGGCCGCAAACGCACGCATCAGGCGCCGCTCTCTGCCCCACACGGCATACTCGAGCCGTACACCGTCGATGACTTCAGGCAATGGCGGCATCACGGCCGGTGCGTAGTCCGCCGTGGGCAGGCGGACGAGTCTGTGCCATTGGTTCCCCAGCAGCATCCAGCGTTCGAGGTACGCGATGGATGCCCCACCCTTGGCGGGAAGCGACCAACGGAAGTGCAGGACGCCCTGTGCCCTGCCCTCCAGAACCTCCATCTGCGGTGCCGCACCGCGACGCCTCCACAGCCGGGCGCCATGATGAAGCCCTTGGCCTCCTGCCCAGAAACCGCCACCGCATGCAACAATGAGCAACAGCACGGCGAGATAGGGATGGGCGCCGGAAACCAGGGCCAAACACGCGGCGAGCCCGGCACCCAGCAACATCAGGGCAACCGCCACAAGAAACTCCGCCATGCTCCACTCCGTCGGCGGCAGCGGCCACCCGGCCATTGGCGCGGTGTACGCCGCGGGCGCAGGTTCATCGGGCTGGTGCAGCGCGTACAGGACTTTTCGGGGACCGCCCCACGGCGCGACATGGAACTGCATCGCAGACGCACGCGGCAGCATCATCAGGTGCAGCACGTGGGTTCCGAATATGGGGCCGAAGCGCTCCGGCAGCTCCAGCTGCACCACGTAGTCGCCTCCATCCTCCCCGATGCCGGCAAACCACACCTCTGCCGCGAAGGCAGCACGCAATTCCCGCACTGAAGTCGGCGGAAGCGCTGCCCGGAGTCCCTGCCCGCGCCAAAGCGCTTGCAGATAGGGGCCAAATATCCGAAGCACCATGCGTGCCTGTGCAATCGTCACAGCCGCGCCCGCAAGGGCCAATATCCCAAGGCCGATTCGAAACGGTGCCTCGATTGGGAAGAGGTATATGGCGGCAGCAGGAAGGAGCGCGAGGATCACCCCCATCAAGCTGGTGAAGACCACGTTTCCAACCATCACCCCACGGCGGGCACGCACAGCCTCCCACAACTGCTCCCGCGCAAAAGGCGTCAGCGGCTCGCGTGTAAAAGGCGTGGCTTGTGGGTCTGCGGGCATAACGCGTCCTTGCGTCTGAATGCCCGCATGCTGAGCGCCACACCCCTCCCGGTCAAGTCGGCTGCGGCGCTTCCGCAGATTTTACTTCTTCAGGAAGTTCAGCAGCGCCAGATTGAAATCATCAGCATGGCTGGTGTTGCAGCCATGCGGCGCATCCTTCAGCAGCACCAGCTCGCTGCCGGCCAGCGCCGCATGCGTGCGCTTTCCTGAGCCTTCGAACGGCACGGTCGCGTCTGCGTCGCCGTGCAGAATCAGCGCAGGCACGGTCACGCGCTTCAGGTCGGCCCGGAAATCGGTGGTGGCGAAGGCCTTCATGCACCCCAGTGCCGCTGTCTGGTCGGACTGGTGGCACAGCGCGATCGCTGCCTGGCGCTCCTCTTCGGTCACCTTCAGCTTACCGTTGGCACTGAAGAAATCGCGGGTGAAGCCGTCGAAGAATTCCTCGCGGTCCTTCTCCAGGCCCTGGCGCATTTCGTCGGCCTTTGCCTGCGGCAACGGGCCATCCGGATTGTCGTCCGTCTTCAGCAGGTAAGGCGGCACGGCTGAAGCGAAGACCACGCTGTGCAGGCGGTCCTCACCGTGGTTGCTGATGTAGCGCGCAACTTCACCACCGCCCATCGAAAAGCCGACCAGGCTGACATCCTTCAGGTCACGCTCTTCGATGAGGGCTGCCAGATCAGCGGCAAGAGTGTCGTAGTCGTAGCCTTCGGTGGGCTTCTCCGAGCGGCCAAAACCGCGCCGGTCGTAGCTGATTACGCGATAGCCGGCGTCACGCAGGATCGGCACCTGTGCCTTCCAGGCCTCGGCCGAGAGCGGCCAGCCGTGGATGAGGATGACCGGGCGGCCGGTACCGCCGGTGTCTTCGATATGGAGGCGGACGGAAGAAGCAGTCATGGGAGCTCCCAGGGGAAGGAAGGCCCAAGCCTAGGGAGCCGGAGCGTCAGGCCCCGTGAGAGATTTGGCAGGCGCGCTGACGCGGCCTACACGTGCGTCGCCGACCGGGTGGCGAGGTGCATCCATGCCTGCTTGTCGCGTTCACCCGGATTCCCAGCCAAAGCCGGCACTGCCGATTGTCGCTATCTGCACCCTCGTGCGCGGCGATCTGCGTATTTGCCCACACTTCGAACGGTTTCAAAAAGGCCCTCCCTGCGACCTTGCCGGACAGTGACCGCCTGCCCCCCGCTGACTCCCCCTCATCATGGCAATGGACGCCATCCATGCACTGGCACGCGCCATTGCACTCAGCAGCCGACACCCTCGCCAGCTCACGCTTCATGGCCTGCATGAAGCGTGGGTGGTCGAGCGCTTCGAAGGCACCGAATCGGTCTGCGGCGACAACCGCCTGCAGATCGACTGCCTGGCG
>NZ_JACVTT010000071.1:0-24991 GCF_016624665.1 Stenotrophomonas sp. S39
GTGTGCTGCTGGCCGGCAGCCCAACGCTACCGGGGGCGGTGCAGCGCCCGGCGGTTGCGGATATGTGCGGCGGCCAGCAGCACACCGCCGCAGGCGCTCGCCACGCCATGCCACACCAGGGATTCCTTCAGGGGCAGGTACAGCGAGGACGACAGCAGTGCGAACGCACCGCACGCGGCCAGGCGCAGCGGACCGGCCTGGCCATGCCGGCGCCAGCCGGAGGCGGTGCTGGCGGCGGCCACGCTGGACGCCACCAGGGCGAACACCCATTCCCAGCGTGACATCACCAGCAGCGCGGTCATCGCGCCGTGGGCCGGGTGCTGGAACGAACGCAGCGCCATCATCGCTGCAGGCACGAAGGCCAGCAGCAGGGGCAGGGTGACGCAGTGCGCGGCGCAGGCCAGGGAAATCCAGGCGCCGGCCAGGTCGAGACGGGGGTGCCAGCGTGCCGAAACAGGCGGCTGGGGCAATGCCCTTGCGGGCGGTGTGGGGATGTGGTCCATAATGTTACATAGTAACAACGTGAGAGTCCCCCATGAAGCGTTCTGTTTTGCTGTTCCTGTTGTTTGCCGCCCCCGCCGTGCACGCGCATGACGTTCGCCAGCTCGGTGCCCACGTGCATGGCCAGGCCACCGTCGACCTCGCCCTGGACCAGGGCAGGCTTGAGCTCGCCCTGCAGGCACCAGGCATCGGCATCCTCGATTTCGAACGGCCGCCGGCCAACGCGGGCGAACAGGCCGCACTGGCCTCGGCACTGGCTGCGTTGAAGCGCGCCGACTGGCTGACCCTGCCCAGTGCAGCGCAGTGCACGCCGTTGCACCGTGACGCGCACGCCGAAGGCTTCGCTGCCGCAGCGTCTACGCCGGCCACGGCAGCGGGCAAGCATGCGCACGCAGGCTTCACTGCCGAGTTGAGCTACCAGTGCGCCAACCCCGCCGCGCTGCGCGTGCTGGTGCTGTCGCTGCCCAAGGCCTTCCCGAACCTGCACGAGGTCATCGTCAACACGGCCACCCCGGCCGGCCAGGGCCGCACCGTGCTGAGCGCCGACAACCTGCGCGTGGTGCTGGCGCCATGACGTCCGCCGCGGTGATCGCACTGGACCAGGTGCGCTTCAGCTACGGCGGGCGCGCCGTGCTGGATATCCCGCAGCTGCAGATTGCCGCGGGCAGCAGTGTGCTGCTGCGGGGTGCCAGCGGTTCGGGCAAGAGCACCCTGCTGGGCCTGCTGGCGGGCGTGCTGACGCCGGAGCAGGGCGAAGTGAGGGTCGCCGGTGCGCCGCTGCACGCACTCACGCCGGCGGCCCGTGACCGTTTCCGCGCCGACCAGCTGGGCGTGATCTTCCAGCAGTTCAACCTGCTGCCGTTCCTCAGCGTGCGCGACAACATCGCGCTGGGGCTGCGCTTCTCGCCACTGCGCAGCGGGCGGGTGGGCCGGCCGGTCGATGACGAGATCAAGCGCCTGCTGCAGGCCCTGCAGCTGCCGCCGGACCTGCTGCTGCGCCGGGCCGGCACGCTCAGCGTGGGCCAGCAGCAGCGGGTGGCCGCCGCGCGTGCGCTGATCGGCCGTCCTGCGGTGCTGCTGGCCGATGAGCCGACCTCGGCCCTCGACCGTGGCGCCGCCACCGCCTTCCTGCAAGTGATGGCGGCGCAATGTGCAGCCGCCGGCACCACGGCGGTAGTGGTCAGCCACGACGACAGCCTGCAGCCGCTGTTCGACCGCGTGGTGCAACTGCAGGACATCAACCACGCCGGAGCCGTCCATGCTTGAACTTGCCTGGGCCAGCCTGCGCAGCCGTGCGCTGAGCGTGGCCCTTACCGTGCTGGTCATCACCCTCAGCGTGACCCTGCTGCTGGGCGTGGAGCGCGTCCGCGTGCAGGCCCACGAGGGGTTTGCCAGCACCGTTTCCGGCACAGATCTGATTGTCGGCGCGCGCTCGGGGCCGGTGAACCTGCTGCTGTATTCGGTGTTCCACATCGGTGACCCGACCAACAACGTGTCCTGGCAGTCCTACCAGGAACTGTCCACGCTGCCGCAGGTGAAGTGGGCGGTGCCGCTGTCGCTGGGCGATTCCTGGCGTGGCTACCGGGTCATCGGCACCACCGCCGGCTACTTCCAGCATTACCGCTACGGGGCCGGGCACCTGCTCGCCTTCGCCGAGGGCACGCCGTTCGATGATCTCTATGATGCGGTCATCGGCGCCGACGTCGCCCGCGCGCAGGGCGTACGGGTGGGTGATGAAATGATCCTGGCCCATGGCACTGCCGCCGTGACCCTGGCCAGGCATGCCGACAAGCCGTTCCGCATCCGCGGCGTGCTGCAGCGTACCGGCACGCCGGTGGATTCTTCGGTGCTGGTGTCGTTGCCGGCGATCGAGGCCATCCACGTGGACTGGCGCTCCGGCGTGCAGCTGCGCGGGCACGCGGTGAGCGCCGAGGAGGCACGGCACCTGGACCTGACGCCGACCAGCATCACCGCCTTCATGCTTGGCCTCAACTCGCGCATCGCCACGTTCTCGGTGCAGCGCGCCATCAATGACTATCCCGATGAGGCCCTGCTGGCGATCCTGCCCGGGGTCACCCTGCAGCAGCTGTGGCAGTCGCTCGGGACCGCCGAGCGGGCGCTGCAGCTGATCAGCGCGATGGTGGTGCTGCTGGGCCTGGTCTCGCTGGTGGCGCTGCTGGTGTCGACCCTGCAGGAGCGCCGCCGCGAAATGGCCGTGCTGCGTGCCACCGGTGCACGGCCGCGCTACATCGCCAGCCTTCTGGTGCTGGAAGCGGTGGCGACCAGTGGCATGGCCTGCGTGCTGGCGCTGGCCGTGCTGGTCAGCGCCAGCCTGGCCGGGCGTGGCTGGGCGCTGGCGAACTTCGGGCTGTCGATCACCCATGTCTGGCCGGATCTGCGCGAGCTGGCCTGGGTGGGCGGGGTGCTGCTGCTGAGTGCAACGGCCGGCCTGGTGCCGGCGCTGCTGGCCTACCGCCGCACCGTGGCCGACGGCCTCTCGGCGGGGGGCTGAACCATGCGCACCTGGATCGCCCTTGCGTTGATGCTTGTGCTGGCCGGCTGCGAGCGCCCGGTGGATACCGGTGTGCAGGCCCTGCCACCGACGCCGGTGCAGGAGGGCACGGGAACCACTGCCGTTGCCGAGCAGGAACTGGACTGGCTGCAGATGATGCCTGCCGACGAGCTGGCCGCGCTGGAGCGTGGCGATGGCCCGGAGGTGAAGCACAGCGGTAACCGGCGCATGGCCCAGTTCGGCACCTTCCGCACGGTGGATGCGGTGCTGGACCGCGCCGTGCGCCTGCCTGGCTACGTGGTGCCGCTGGCCAATGCCGCCGACGGACGCTTGTCCGAGTTCCTGTTCGTGCCGTACTACGGCGCCTGCATCCACGTGCCGCCGCCGCCACCGAACCAGATCGTGCACGTGCGGCTGTCGCGCCCGATCGACATGCCGGACATGTATTCGCCGTTCTTCCTGGCCGGCACGCTGCGCGGCGAACGCGTGGACGATGATCTGGCCGGTTCAGCCTACACCATGGTTGATCCGCAGTTGAGGCCCTATGAACCGTAATGCCTGCGTGCTGGTGGTGATGTTGCTGGCTGCCTGCAGCCGGCCCGGTGGTGATGTGCCTGCCGCGGCAGCAGAAACTCCTGCGGCCACGACGCGGCCGGAGGCCGCAGCCACGGCGGACACGGCCGCGCCTGGCGATGCCGCGATCACCGCGTGGAGCGAGCTGATGCCCGAGGACGACGCCTTCCTGCGCCCGCCGCCGCAGATCGGCATCGACCGCAGCGGTGGCATGGGGGCGATGTCCGGCGTCGGTGGGCTGATCGATGACACGGGTTCGGGCACGCCGCAGGGCGCGGCCATCGACCATTCCAGCCCCGACCGCGCCCAGCAGTTCGGCTCGGCCGCCGTGGTCGATGGCGTGGACGGTCGCGCGGTCGACCTGGATGGCTACGTGGTGCCGCTGGCCATGGACGATGCCGGCGCCGTGAATGAACTGCTGTTCGTGCCGTTCTACGGTGCCTGCATCCACGTGCCGCCACCGCCGCCGAACCAGATCATCCACGTGACCCTGGAACGGCCCATTGCACTGGGCAACCTGTGGGATGCCTATCGGCTGTCGGGCCACCTGCGCATCAAGCGTTTCGAGGCCGACATCGCCAGTGCGTCCTATGACGCGGACGCGGCCACGCTGACGGCGATCGACCGTTGATGCCGCGTACGCGCTGGCTGTGCATCGGCGCAGCCCTGCTGCTTGGCGCTGCGCTGCTGGTCTGGCAGCGCTGGACGTCGCCGGTGCGGCCGCCGCCAGTGGCGTTCCCTGCGCCCATTCCCGCGCTGCAGGCCGACATCGAACGGCACCTGCGCGGGGACCGCGCCTTCCGTGACGACGTGGTGTTCCTGCTGGTGGCCACCGTGCGTGACCGGTGTGTACCGGCCGAGGCCGGCGTGCTGGCACGCATGGCCAACCGCGCGGCGCTGCCGGTGCTGGGTGCGATCAGTGCGGTGACCGCGCAGGACCGCAGGCTCGACCGGCCGATCTACCAGTACATCCAGCATCGCGCCGACAGCACGGCCTGCGGCGAGCCGCTGCAGCTGCCGGACGGAGGCCCAGAGCGCCTTCAGGTGGATGTCGAGCAGTACGCGCGCAGCTTTCCCGACAGTTACTACGATCCCACGCACAGTACCGCTCCGCGCGACTTCGCCGGCCACAGCCTGGTCGAGCGCGCCGGCGATGCCTGCAACAGCGTGGTGTATTCAGTGCTGCCACTGGGGCCGGGGGACTGGCGCTGCAGCATGCTGCGTGCCACGGCGCGCCGCCATGTGCGCGAGCTCTGCGAAGGCGAACTGCAGCGCCAGCATGGCAGCACTGGCGGCGAACTCGACATGGCCGTGGGGCAGGGCATGCAGGGCGCGGTGGTGGCGACCATCGCCGCGCTGCCGGAAGGCTGCCGGTAACCCCGCTTGTAGAGTCGAGCTTGCTCGACTGCCGTAGCGTCAGTAGAGCCGAGCCATGCCCGGCTGCTCCAGAACTGTTCCATGCGCAGCCGAGCAAGCTCGAATCTACCTGAACGAGGCCGTGGCTCACGCCTATAACTTTACAGGACGTCCTGTATAGTTACGAACCTCAACCCGTTCCTGCAGGTCTGTTCCATGGCGCTTTCCCAGCCCCTGGCCGGTGCTCCGGCCCTGTCCCGTGCCCGTCGCTGGGCGCTGCTGTTCACCGTGGCTGCCGGCCTGTTGCTGGTCACGCTGGACAACTCGGTGCTGTACACCGCGCTGCCCACCCTGACCGAGGAGCTGTCCGCCAGCGCAGGGCAGGCGCTGTGGATCATCAACGCCTACCCGCTGGTGATGGCCGGCCTGCTGCTGGGCGCAGGCACCCTGGGTGACCGGTTGGGCCACCGCCGGATGTTACTGATCGGCCTGGTGGTGTTCGGTATCGCCTCGCTGGCGGCCGCGTTCTCGGCCACGCCCGCGCAGTTGATCGCGGCGCGTGCCTTCCTTGCCGTCGGTGCGGCGGCCATGATGCCGGCCACCCTGGCGCTGATCGGCCTCAGCTTCCACGAGGAGCGCGAACGCAACATCGCCATCGCCCTCTGGGGTTCGGTGGCCATCGTTGGTGCAGCGCTCGGCCCGATCATCGGCGGCCTGCTGCTGCAGCATTTCTGGTGGGGTTCGGTGTTCCTGATCAACGTGCCGGTGGTGGTGGTGGCGTTCATTGCGACCCTGCTGCTGGCGCCGGAAGGCCAGCGCGACACCTCGCGCCCCTGGGACATGCCGTCCTCGCTGCTGGCGCTGGCGGCCCTGTCCGGGCTGGTGCTGGCGATCAAATCGCTGATCGCCACGCCGCCTTCGTATGCCCAGGGTGTGGGTGCGCTGCTGCTGGCGGGTGTCAGCGGCGCTGCGTTCGCGCGTCGCCAGCAGCGCCTTGCCTATCCGCTGCTGGATTTCGCCATCTTCCGCAATCCCGCCTTCCTCGCCGGCTCGCTGTCGGCGGTGTTCACCCTGTTCGCGCTGGCGGGCCTGCAGCTGGTCACCACGCAGCGCTTCCAGCTGGTGGCCGGCTTCAGCCCGTTGCAGGCCGGCCTGCTTGTTTCGGTAGCGGCGTTGGGCAGCCTGCCCAGCGCGCTGCTGGGTGGCAGCATCCTGCACCGCGTCGGCCTGCGCCCGTTGATCTGTGGCGGCCTGGCAACCGGCGCGGTAGGCGTCGCCGTGGTGGCGCTCGGTTTCCCGCATGGCGTGGGCTGGGTGGTGGCGGGCATGGCGCTGACCGGCGTGGGCATGGGCGCGGCGATCTCGGTGGCGTCCACCGCCATCCTCAACAACGTGCCGGCACACCGCGCCGGCATGGCGTCGTCGGTGGAAGAAGTCTCCTATGAATTCGGCGGCCTGCTGGCGGTGGCGTTGCTGGGCAGCCTGGGGGCGGCGATGTATGGTGCGTTCCTGCCCGATGTCGCGGACATGCCCGCGGCGGCGCGCGACGGCTTCACCCAGGCACTGCACCTGGCGCGCGAAGGCGGGCAGGGGGCGTGGTTCGCGCAGGCGGTGGCCGCCTATGACCGTGGCTACCAGATCGTGCTGCTGGTCATCATGGCGGTGCTCGCCGCAGGTGCCGCGGTGCTGGCGCGCCTGCTGCGCGGGCGCGTGGGTGGCCGCGACGGCGCAGGTGATCGCGTAAAGTAACGGCAATGAGAACCAGCAAGCGCGACCGCATCCTCGACGCCGCCGTGAGCGTCATCAACCGTGACGGTCTCGGTGCGGTCACCTTTGAATCGGTGGCGGCCGAAGCGCAGCTGACCCGCGGCGGCCTGCTGTACCACTTCCCCTCGCGCGAAGCGCTGCTGCGCGGCATCGACGAGCACCTGGTGAAGGCCTGGGAGGCGTCGATGGAGGCGTTGCTCGGCAAGCGCGCCGACGAGGCGACGGCGCTGGAGCGGTACCAGACCTTCGTGCGGGTGTCGGCACAGAGCGCCACCCGTGCCGAGCTGATGTTCATGCTCGAATCCATGGACCCGGACGCCGGCGAACGCCCCTGGGGTCCGGTGGTGAAGCGCTGGGCGCCATCGCCGCCGGCCAGGGCGGTTGCGGACCCGGCGGCGCTGGATGATTTCGTGGCGCGGCTGGCCGCCGATGGTCTATGGATCTACGAGGCGATGTACGAAGGCCAGCTGGATCCCGAGGTGCGTGCGCAGCTGACCGAGCGGATTGCCGGGTTGTTGTCGGCTGGCAAGGCGTAGCGCCGTTGTAGAGTCGAGCTTGCTCGACTGCCTTTTGCAGAAACAGTCGAGCAAGCTCGACTCTACGGGGCTGCCGCCTGCGCCAGCCACGCCCGCGGCGAGACGCCCATCCGCTTGCGGAAGGCCTTGGACAGCGAGGCGGTATCGGCAAAGCCGACGTCCACCGCGACCTGCTTCACCGGCGCGCCCGCCCGCAGCTGCGCGCAGGCCAGGCTCAACCGCCAGTCCTGCAGGTAGCTGGCCGGGGTGGCCTGCATCACGTCCTTGAACACCGCGGCGAACGCACTGCGCGACAGCCCGGCGATGGCCGCCATGCGCGGCAGCGTCCACTCTTCCTGCGGTGCCTGGTGCAGGGCCACCAGGGTACGCGCCAGCCGCGCATCGGACAGGCCGCGCATCAGCCCATGGCTGACCCCCGCCGCATCCGGGTGATCCACCACCCAGCGCAGCACCTGGATGAGCGCCACCTCGAACAGTCGGTTGGTCAGCAGCCGCGAGCCGCAGCGCTGGCGGTCCGCTTCGCCGAACAGCAGCTGCAGGGTGCCATCCAGCTCGCCGATGTCCGCCAATGGCACCACCATCACCGGCGGCAGCGACTGCACCACCGGGTTGCGCGCACCGCCGTCGAAATCCAGCGTGGCGCAGGTGAAATCCGGCCCGTCCAGCGGCGCGTTGAGGAAGGTGTGGTGCAGTGGTTGCGGGTACAGCAGCAGGCTGGGCTGGTCGACCCGCAGGCGCGAGGGCAGGCCGGCTTCGGTGTGGCACACCTCCATTTCGCCCTTGCGCAGGATGTGCAGGAACGCGCGGCCGGGCTGCGGCGCGAACTCGTGGCGCCCGCACAGGGGGCCGGAATGGAAGAGGGCGGCCTGCACGCGGAAGCGTTCAAGCAGGGCGGAGAGGCGGTCGGGCGGGGTGTCCATGGACGAATGGATAACCGATGCGGACAAATGTTGGGGATTCGTCCTGCGAGTCTACCTACGATGACCCCATCGTCCAATCCCGGACGCGTTACCGAAGGAAACCGCCATGTCCCGTATCGCCCTGATCGACGCTGCCGCCACCACCCCCGACCGCCAGGCCCTGCTGGGCCAGGTACACGCCGCCTTCGGCGCCACTCCGGCCATGTTCCGCGCCGTGGCCAACTCGCCGGCGGCGCTGGCCAGCATGTGGGGCTCGTTCGGCGCCCTCGGCGGCGGTCGCCTGTCGCCGCTGCTGGGTGAGCAGATCGCCGTCGCCATCGCCAACCGCAACGCCTGCGAGTACTGCCTGGCCGCGCACACCGCGCTGGGCCGCAAGGCCGGTGCCAGCGGCGAGCAGATGGCCGCCGCCCAGGTCGGCCAGTCCAGCGACCCGGCCACGGCCGCCGCACTCACGTTCGCCCTGAAGGTGGTGGAGAACCGTGCGCAGATCAGCGACGCCGACGTGCAGGCACTGCGTGATGCCGGTTTCGATGATGAGCTGATCGTCGAGATCCTCGCTCACGTCGCCCTCAACCTGTTCACCAACTACGTCAACGTAGCGTTCGACGTGCCGGTCGATTTCCCGAAGATCGCGCTGCGCTGAGGCCTGCGGGCAACCAGGCAAGACCGACGGGGTAGAGTCGACTGCCAGTCGACTATCGCGCGAAGCGCGGGTTTTTCGGGCGGTCCGTGGAACAGCAGTCGACTGACAGTCGACTCTACCCTGTCGGCTCTACCCTGCCTGCAGCCGCTCGGGGTGGGTATACACATTGAACCCGCCCTCGCGCGCGAATCCCACCAGGCAGAGGCCGGCGCTGCGGGCCAGGTCGATGGCCAGTGCCGTGGGCGCCGACACCGCCGCCAGCACGCTCGTACCGGCGCGCGCCGCCTTGCTGACCATCTCGTAACTTGCCCGGCTGGAAATCACCAGCAGGCCACCCTCGCTGCCGTGCTCGTTGTGGTGCAGTGCCCCGATCAGCTTGTCCAGGGCGTTGTGGCGGCCGACATCCTCACGCACCCAGCCGATGCGACCACGGGCATCGGCCCAGGCCGCGGCATGGGTGGAGCCACTGGCAGCATTCATCGGCTGGTGCTGCGCCAGCGCAGCCAGTGCGCGCTGCAGCGCCACGGGCGAATAGCTGCGGCGATCACGTATCGGTGGCAGGGGCCGCAGGACGTCCTCCAACTGCCGCGTGCCGCACAGACCGCAGCCGCCCCGGCCCGGCAGCAGGCGCCCGTTGGCCGGGTCCAGCGCTGCACCGGGCGCGTCCTCGGCCACGGTCATCTTCAGCTCGATGCCTTCCAGCTGCGGCTGCACGTCGATCGACAGCACCTGCTGCGGTCGCGTGACCAGGCCCTCGCTGAGCGAGAAGCCCAGGGCGAAATCCTCGAGGTCGCAGGGCGTGGCCATCATCACCGCGAAGGCGGTGCCGTTGTAGCGCATCGCCACCGGTACTTCTTCGGCGATCAGATCGACCCGTTCGTCCTGCTCCGTTTTCCGCCAGCGCTGCAAGGTGCGCAGCGCGGTCCCGGCCGGCGGTGGAGAAAGCGGTGTCGGTGCGGGCATGCAGTACGTCCTGGGTGGAGCACGAAGGCCATCTACCGCCGCAGGATAGCGCAGCGATCAGGGGAAGACGCCGTTGTAACCGTTGCCGTGGCAGGCTGGCACCCCTCATCCGGGGAATGGCACGACGGCCGCGGTCGTGCTTGACTGGACCCGGTCCCTTGCGCGCCACCAGGTTGCCGAGCCATGTCCAAACAGAAACCCCCGCGTTACACGTCCTACAACCAGCCGGCCGGTGGCTGGGGTGCTGCCGGGGCAACGGCCAAGGTGCTGCTGCAGCAGAGCGTGGTCGGCAAGGGCTCGAAGGCACTGCTGGCGATGAACCAGCCGGGTGGCTTCAAGTGCCCCAGCTGCGCCTTCCCGGACGCGGACCACCGGCGCAAGTTCGAGTTCTGCGAGAACGGCGCCAAGGCCCTGGCCTGGGAGGCGACCGAGCACCGCGTCACCCGCGAATTCTTCGCCGCCCACAGCGTCAGCGAGCTGATGGAACAGAGCGACTACTGGCTGGAGATGCAGGGCCGGTTGACCGAGCCGATGCGCTACGACGCGGCCAGCGACCACTACGTGCCCTGCGCCTGGGACGAGGCGTTTGCCTTGATCGGCGAACATCTGCGCGCCCTGGACCACCCCGACCAGGCCGAGTTCTACACCTCCGGGCGCACGCCGAACGAAGCGGCGTTCCTGTACTCGATCTTCGTGCGTGAGTTCGGCACCAACAATTTCCCGGATTGTTCCAACATGTGCCACGAGCCCACCAGCCGCGGCCTGCCGCCGGTGATCGGGGTGGGCAAGGGCACCATCGTGCTGGACGACTTCGAGCACGCCGAGGCAATCTTCGTGATGGGCCAGAACACCGGTACCAATTCGCCGCGGATGATGACCAACCTGGTGGAGGCGCGCAAACGCGGCATCCCCATCGTGGCGGTGAACCCGATGCCCGAGCGCGCGCTGATCCGTTTCACCGAGCCGCAGGACATCGTGCAGATGGCCACGCTGGGATCGACCGAGATCACCAGCGAGTTCGTGCACATCCGCATCGGCGGTGACCTGGCCTTCCTCAAGGGCATCATGAAGGTGATGTTCGAGCGCGAAGCGCAGGGCGAGGCCGTGCTCGACCACGCCTTCCTGGCCGAGCACACCCTGGGCGTGGATGCGCTGCGCGAGGACGCGCTGGCGCAGGAGTGGGACGAGATCGTGCGGGTGTCCGGCATCGCCGAGGTGCAGATCCGGCGCTGCGCGGATATCTACATCCGTTCGCAGGCCACGGTGATCTGCTACGGCATGGGCCTGACCCAGCACCAGTACGGCTCACGCCTGCTGCAGCAGGTGGCCAACCTGCTGTTGCTGCGTGGCAACTTCGGCAAGCGCGGCGCGGGCATCGGCCCCATCCGCGGGCACTCCAACGTGCAGGGCGACCGCACCGTAGGCATCGACGAGAAGCCCAAGCCGGCCTACCTGGACCGGGTGCGCGAGGTGTTCGGCTTCGAGCCGCCGCGCGCGCATGGCCACCATGTGGTCGAGTCGATCCAGGCGATGCTCGATGGACAGGCCCGGGTGTTCATCGGCCTGGGCGGCAACTTCATCCATGCCGTGCCCGATACGCCGCGCGCCTACGAGGCGATGCAGCGGCTGGAGCTGACCGTGGGCATCGCGACCAAGCTCAACCGCGGCCACCTGGTGCACGGCCGTGATGCACTGATCCTGCCGGTGGTGGCGCGCTCGGAGTGGATCCGCACGCCGGCCGGCGAGCAGTTCGTGACCATCGAAGATGCGATGTCCAATGTCAGCGCCTCGCGCGGCGTGCTCGAGCCGGTCAGCGCGCACGTGCTGCCGGAGGTCGAGATCGTCTGCCGCATGGCGATGGCCACGCTGCCGGACAGCCGGGTGGACTGGGCGGCCTGCATGCACGACTACGCGCCGATCCGCGAGCTGATCGCAGCCGTCTACCCGGAGATCTACGCCGGCTTCAACGAGCGCATCCAGCAACCGCATGGCTTCCACCTGGACATCCCGCCGCGCCGCCGGGTGTGGCCGACGGACACCGGCAAGGCCAACATCCTGGTGATGCCCGGCCTGGAGGTGAACGACGTGGTGGACGACCCGGAGATGCTGCGCCTGGCCACGGTGCGTTCGCACGACCAGTACAACACCACCATCTACAGCTACAGCGATCGCTACCGGGGCGTGTACAACGACCGCAACGTGGTGTTCATGAACATCGAGGACCGGCTGGCACGCGGGTTGGGCAAGGAAGCGCGGGTAAGCCTGGAAACGATCGCCGACGATGGCGTCGTGCGGCGCATCGATGGCCTGACCGTGCTGGACTACCCGATGCCGCGCGGCGCGCTGGCCGGCTACTACCCGGAACTGAATCCGCTGCTGCCGCTGGACTACTACGATCGCATCAGCGGCACGCCCGCAGCGAAGTCGATCCCGGTGCGGGTGCGCGCGCTGGCCGAGGCGCCGTAGCGGCCCGTGCTTTCTGTAGAGCCGGGCCATGCTCGGCTGCTCCAGAACAGTCGAGCAAGCTCGACTCTACCGGGTCAGGGCATCGTCGAGCTTCTGCTCGGCGGCATCGGCATACGCGCCGCAGCTCATCGCCTTGTCACCGGCCTTGCTGCCGGCCGCGTAGTCCCAGCCACTGGCACCCGGATGCGGGGTCAGCAGGACGTCGCAGGGCAGGGCGCGCACGGTGGCGAAACTGCGGCGGAAGTCCTCGACCAGGTGCGGATAGCGCGGGTTGTCCTTCAGCGTGTAACCCGGTGCACTCAGGCTGTCTGCATAGGCGATGCGCACCGGCGTGCCGTTGCGGGTGTCGGTCCAGGTCCATGCGGTGCTGCCGGGCGTGTGGCCAGGCGTGAAGTGTGCGGTGAAACGCATGCCGCCCACGTCCACCGTCTCGCCGTCCATGATGATGCGGTCCACCTGTGCCGGTGCAAAGGTGAACCGGTCGCCGAAGTGCAGGTCGTCGGTGCCGCCGCGGGCCAGCAATACCGCCGATTCGGCATTGGCCAGCACGCGCGCGCCCGTGCGGCGCTTGAGTTCGGCCACCGGGCCAGCGTGGTCGGCGTGGGCGTGGCTGAGCAGGATCACCCGCAGGTCAGCCGGGGCCACGCCACGCAGCTGCAGGTTATGCAGCAGGTGGTCGGCCATCTGCGGCATGCCGCCGTCCAGCAGCACCGCACCCTGCGGGGTCTGCACCAGCAGGGCGGTGAGGTCCGCGGTGCCGATCTGCCAGGTGTGGTCGGCGATCTGCAGCGGCGCGATGGGCTGCAGCCACGACGCATCGACGGTGTACGCGCGCAGTTGCGGCAGCGCCGGTCCGGCAGCGTGGGCCGCCAGCGGCAGGGCGGTGGCCAGAGCGAAGGCAAGGGGCAGGATGCGCATTCGGAGGGATCGGTCGGGAAGGTGCGAAGACGCTATCACGGCCGCTTCCTGGGCCGTTTCGCGTATTGCTCATGGCTGCAATAAGCGCGATGGTTGGCTCGGCCACCGATCAGGAGTTTCCATGGTTCCCGGCATCCGTGTACCCGCCCTGCGCCGCCGCGACGGCCACCACGCGCGGGTGACCTACGAGGAGCTGTTCTTCGATCTGGTCTACGTCCTCGCCGTCACCCAGCTCAGCCACCACCTGCTGCACCACCTGGGCCTGCTCGGCGTGCTGCAGACGCTGGTGCTGTGGTTCGCGGTATGGCTGGGCTGGCAGTACGCGTGCTGGGTCAGCAACTGGTTCGATCCGCAGGCGCCGCGTATCCGGGGCCTGTTGTTCACCACGATGCTGCTGGCGCTGCTGATGTCGTCCTCCATTCCCGACGCGTTCGGCGAGCGCGCCTGGGTGTTTGCCGGGGCCTACGCCACGATGCAGGTGGGGCGCACTGCCTTCGTGTTGTGGGAGGTGGGGCGCGGCCATGCACTGGCACCCAACTTCCGCCGCATGCTGGCCTGGGTGCTGGTGTCGGCCTGCTTCTGGCTGGCGGGGGCGGCAACCGAAGGCAACCTGCGGCTGGGGCTGTGGGCGCTGGCGGTGGCCTGCGAGTACCTGTCGCCGATGTTCGGCTTCGCGTTCCCGGGGCTGGGGCGTTCGCACACCCGCGAATGGACGATCGAAGGCGGCCATCTGGCCGAGCGCTGCCAGCTGTTCGTCATCGTCGCACTCGGTGAGACGCTGCTGGCCACCGGCGGCGTGCTCAGCGAGGCGGGCAACTGGAATGTCGACGTGGTCTCGGCCGTGCTCGCCACCTTCGCCGGCACCCTGGCGATGTGGTGGCTGTACTTCGGCATCTCCAGCCAGGATGCCACCGACACCATCACGCGCTCCGACGATCCCGGGCGCATCGGCGCCTACTTCCACTACGTGCATGCGCTGCTGATCGCCGGCATCATCGCCACCGCAGTCGGCAACGACCTGGTGATGGACGCGCCGGAGGAGGGCGTATCGCTGCCGCACGCAGCGATGCTGGTGGCCGGGCCGCTGATCTACCTGCTGGGCAGCGCGCTGTACAAGCGCGCGGTTTACGGGCGGGTGCCGCGCTCGCACCTGCTGGGCGCGCTGCTGCTGGTGGCCATGGGCCCCCTGCTGCCGCTCACCCACCTGCTGGCGGCTGGCTGGCTGACCAGCGTGGTGGTGTTGCTGGTGGGCCTGATCGACACGCGGACGCGACAGCGCCTGCCGTAGCCGCACGGGCGGAGACCGCGCTCAGGCCAGCGCAGCGGCCATCGCAGCCAGCCGTACCACGGTGTTGAGATTGCGGCCGGTGCCCTGCGCAGCGCAGGGAATCCGCAGCTTCGAATCGGCCATGCCCTCGCCGTAGTGCACATACAGTGCGCGCGGCCCCAACGCCAGCTGCTCGGCAGTGCGCCCGGTCACACCCTGCAGCGGATCGCCCGGCAGCGGGCCGTCGACGAACAGGGCAACCACGCGGTTGCCGGCGGCCTGCGGGCCGGCTTGCCGGCGTGAGCCTGCAGCCGCTTGGCGAGCGCGTCGCGAACGGTTGCCTCGTCGCTTTGGCTGCGGAACACCACGTTGCCGCTGGCGATATAGGTCCGCACGTCGCTGAAGCCGGCATCCACGCACATCGCCACCAGCGCCGCCATCGGCAGCTTGCCGGTACCGCCCACGTTCACCGCCCGCAGCAGGGCCACGTAAGCGTTCATGGCGCAGCGGCCTGCAGGCGGTCGTACATGCGCACGAGGTCAACCAGGGTGCGCGCTTCCATCTTGCGCATCACCTGCGCGCGCCGCACTTTTACCGTGATCTCGCTGACACCGAGGTCGGCGGCGATCTGCTTGTTGAGGCGTCCGCGCACCACGCCGTCCACCACCTCGCGCTCACCGGCGCTGAGGGTCTGCCAGCGTGCCTGCAGCTCGCCCAGCGCCTCGCCCTCGCGCCGCCGCTCGCGGTCCAGGGCGATGCCCTTGTGGATGGCGTCCAGCAGTTCCTGGTCGCGGAAGGGCTTGGTCAGGAATTCGATGGCGCCGGCCTTGATCGCATTGACACCCATGGCGATGTCGCCGTGGCCGGTGATGAACACCACCGGCACCTGCAGGCCCAGGTCCGCCATGCTGCGGTGGAAGTCCAGGCCGCTCTGTCCGGGCATGCGCACGTCCAGCACCAGGCAGGCCGGCGCATCGTCGCGGGGATGATCGAGGAAGGCCTGGGTGGAGGCGAATGCCCGCACCTGCAGGCCCATCGACGCCAGCAGGTCTTCCAGCGCGGCGCGCACGGATGCATCGTCATCGATCACATAGACGATGGGGGCCGCTTCGGCCGGGGGTGGCAACGGCTTACGCATGGTCATCCTTGCCCGTGGTGGGCAGTTCGAACACGAAACAGGCGCCACCCCCGGCCGGTCGTTCTGCGCGGATGCGGCCACCATTGGCCTCGATCATCGAACGGCTCAGGCTGAGGCCCAGGCCGAGGCCATGGTCCTTGGTGGTCCAGAAGGCATCAAAGACGCGGTCCGGCTGCTCCGTGGGCAGGCCGATGCCGCGGTCACGCACGCTCAGGCTGGCCTGGCCGCGGCCATCGCGTGCGGTCACCAGGGCCACGCGGCGCTCGCCCGGGGGTAGCTGGGCCATCGCATCAACCGCGTTCAGCAGCAGGTTGCCGATCACCTGCTGCACCTGCACCGGGTCGGCGAAGACCGCGGGCAGCTCGGTATCCAGCAGCAGCGACACGTCTACGTGGTGCTGGTCGAGTTCGCTGCGCGACAGCGCGAGCATGTCCTGCACGGCCTGGTTCAGATCGAAGGCGCGGCGTTCCGGTGCCGCGCCCTGGGTCAGGCCACGGATACGGGCAATCACGTCGCTGGCGCGATGTGCATCGGACAGGATGCGGGCGATGGCCTGCAGCGCCTTGTCGACGTTGGGGGGCGATTGCGCCAACCAGCGCTGGCCGGCCTCGGCACTGCTGGCAATGGCCGCCAGCGGCTGGTTCACTTCGTGGGCGATCGAGGTCGTCAGCTCACCGACCGTGGAGGCCCGCGCGACCCGCAGCAGGCGCGCCTGTGCTTCCTGCACGGCAGCCTTGGCAGCTTCCATCTTCAGCACCAGCCAGGTAGTGATGCCGATGACCAGCATGCCGATGGTCGAGTTGACCAGGCCGATGCGATAGGTGCCGAAGCGGGTCAGGAAGAAGCTGAGGCCGGTCAGGGCGATGCAGGCCGCCGCCAGGCAGAGCAGGCCGCGGGCCGACATCAGCCGCGACGCGGCAAGGATGACGGCCGCGTAGAAGCAGGCAGCGGCCACCGCGTAGTCGGTGAGGGTGTCCAGCAGGAAGATCGCCCCCATCACCACGATCAGGGCGAACAGCGCCAGCGGGCGGCGGGACGACAGCGACGGCATCGGGTGGGGCTCCCTGGCGGGTGGTGGGGGGATGATAAGCGGCTGGGTGACGCCGGGCCATGCACGGTGGGCCCGGCGGTCGGCCGCGCTGCGCGCTCGCCGGGCATGGCCCGGCGCTACCGGGGCGGGTGTCACTCTTCCAGGCTGGCGTTCCAGAATCCCTGCAGCACACCGGGTGCACCGGCCAGGTTCTCCAGAACCGCATCCAGTTCGGCTGCATCGACCGAGGTGGCATACAGCACCGCCTCGATCTCCACGTCGCGTTCGCCGAACGGCCGCTGGTCCACCGCCCGTACCGGATATTGCGCCTGTTCCAGCAGCAACAGCAGGCGGTCCAGCACTTCGGCCTGCTGCTCGCGCTGGCAGACGACGTTGATCGCATAGGTTGCCTCGCTGAAGCCCTCCGCCAGCGGTTGCCGCTGGATGCGGTTCACCACTGGCCGCAGCAGGGTGTTGGCGGCCAGCACGAACACGGCTGCCATCACCGCTTCCGGCAGCAGCTTGACGCCGGCACAGGCCCCGACCGCGGCCGAACCCCACAGGGTCGCGGCGGTGTTCAGGCCCGAAACCTGCGCACCGTCTTTCATGATCGCGCCGGCGCCGAGGAAGCCGACGCCGGAGATGACGTAGGCCACCACGTGCAGTGGCGAGGGCGGGCCGCCGTACAGATCATGGAACCGCACCGCCAGATCGACGAAGACGGCGGCGCCTACCGCCACCAGCGTGTTGGTGCGCAGCCCGGCCGTGCGTTGCCGCAGCTGCCGTTCCAGGCCGATGGTCGCGCCCAGCACGAACGCAACGGTCAGGCTGAGCAGCGAGCCGAGCGTCGCCCCGGCGTCGAACGGCGGCAGGTTCACCTGCAACGCGATCATCACTGCCACCCGTAGCGGCGGATGTAGAGCCGCTTCATTGCCGTGGTCAGCACCGCATAGCCGAACAGGATCGCCACCAGGAACGGCCAGTAACCCAGCGGGAGGGCCTGCAGCTTGAAGTAACCGGCCAGCGGGCTCATCGGCAGCAGCACGCCGATGGCCATGATCGCGCCGGTCATCAGCAGCAGCGCCGGTGCGGCGATGCTCTGCAGGAACGGCACCTTGGGCGTGCGGATCATGTGCACGATCAGGGTCTGGGTCAGCAGGCCGACCACGAACCAGCCGGACTGGAACAGGCTCTGGTCGGCGGCCGTGCGCGCATCGAACACATGCCACATCAGCGCGAAGCAGCACAGGTCGAAGATCGAACTGATCGGCCCGAAGAACACCATGAAGCGGCCGATGTCCGCCGGATTCCACTTCAGCGGCTGCCGCACCAGTTCCTCGTCGACGTTGTCGAACGGGATGGCGATCTGCGAGATGTCATACAGCAGGTTCTGCACCAGCAGCTGCAGCGGCAGCATCGGCAGGAAGGGCAGGAAGGCCGACGCGACCAGTACCGAGAACACGTTGCCGAAATTGGAGCTGGCGGTCATGCGGATGTACTTGAGCATGTTGCAGAACGTGCGGCGGCCCTGCACGACGCCGTCCTCCAGCACCATCAGGCTCTTCTCCAGCAGGATGATGTCGGCGGCCTCCTTGGCGATGTCCACCGCGCTGTCCACGCTGATGCCGATGTCGGCCGCGCGCAGGGCCGGAGCGTCGTTGATGCCGTCGCCCAGGAAGCCCACCACCTTGCCCTGTGCGCGCAGGCAACGCACCAGGCGTTCCTTGTGCAGTGGCGTAAGGCGGGCGAACACCCGGTGCTGCTGCAGCGCCTGCGAGAGCGCGGCATCCTCCATGCGTTCGATCTGTGGGCCGGTGAGGATGGCGTCGGCCTCCAGCCCGACCTGGGCGCAGACACGCGCGGTCACCAGTTCGTTGTCGCCGGTGAAGACCTTGACCTCCACGCCATGCGCGGCCAGTGCCTGCAGGGCCTGGGCGGCCGACTCCTTGGGCGGGTCGAGGAAGGCCACGTAGCCGAGCAGGGTCAGCCCGCACTCGTCGGCCTGCGAGTACACCGACTGGCTGGCCGCCGTTTCCTTCATCGCCACGGCCACCACGCGCAGCCCCTGTTCGTTCAGTTCCTCGGTGGTCTGCCGCACCCGCGCCAGCCGCGCCGCGTCCAGCGGCTGGTCGCGCCCGCCCTCGCGCACGGTGCTGCACACCGCCAGCATTTCCTCCACCGCGCCCTTGCAGATCAGCTCGTGGTGGTCATCGCGCTCGGCCACCACCACCGACATGCGGCGGCGCTGGAAGTCGAACGGAATCTCGTCGACCTTGCGGTAATCCTGCGACAGGCGCAGCGAGCTCTGCAGCTCGACGTGCTCCAGCACGGCGCGATCGAGCAGGTTGATCAGCCCGGTCTGGAAATGGCTGTTGAGGTAGGCGAACTTCAGCACGTCCTCCGAGTCCTGCCCGAACACATCGGTGTGGCGCTCCAGGGCGATGCGGTCCTGGGTGAGGGTGCCGGTCTTGTCGGTGCACAGCACCTCCATCGCGCCGAAGTTCTGGATCGCATCCAGGCGCTTGACGATCACCCGCTTGCGCGACAGCAGCACGGCGCCCTTGGCGAGGGTGGAGGTGACGATCATGGGCAGCATTTCCGGGGTAAGGCCCACCGCCACCGACAGTGCAAACAGGAAGGCTTCGGTCCAGTCGCCCTTGGTCCAGCCGTTGATGAGCAGCACGAACGGCACCATGACCAGGGCGAAGCGGATCAGCAGCCAGCTGACACTGTTGACCCCGGCCTGGAACGCGGTCGGCGCGCGCTCGCTAGCGGTGCTGCGCTGGGCCAGCGTGCCGAAGTAGGTGCGGTTGCCGGTGGCCAGCACCACCGCCGTCGCCGTGCCGGACACCACGTTCGTGCCCATGAACAGCAGGTTGGCCTGTTCCATCAGGCCGGCATCAGCGGCACCCGGGCTGGCGAACTTCTCCACCGGCAGCGACTCGCCGGTCATCGCCGCCTGCGCGACGAACAGATCCTTGGCGGCCAGTACGCGGCAGTCGGCCGGGATCATGTCGCCGGCGGAGAGCACGATGTGGTCGCCCGGCACCAGCTCGCGGATCGGCAGGTCGAGCAGGCGCGCCGGACGACGGCTGTGCAGGTGCGCGCCGAAGTACTGGCCGGCCAGCTCCGCGGCCTCGGTGCCCGCGCTGCGCCGCAATACCCGCGAGGTGTTGCCGACCAGTGCCTTCAGCCGCTCGGCGGCACGGTTGGAACGTCCTTCCTGCACGAAGCGGATGAGGGTGGACAGCAGGACCATCGCACCGATCACCACCGTGGCCTTGGCGTCCTCGGTCAGCCACGAAACAGCGGCCAGCACGCTCAGCAGCAGATTGAACGGATTGCGGTAGCACTGCCACAGGTGGCGCCACCACGGCAGCGGCTTTTCGTGATCGACTTCATTGGGGCCGAGCCGGGCAAAGCGCTCGCTGGCCTCCTGCGGGCTCAGGCCATCGCCGTGCGAATCCAGTGCGGCCAGCAGGCGGGCATCGTCGAGCTGGGCCAGGCGGAGCAGGCCCTCGGTGAGCGTGGAGGGCGCGGCCTCGGCAACGCCGCGGCCGAAGCCGGACTCGGGCAGGGCGCGGCGGCGGAACAGGCTGCCCGCGCGACGGCTGCGCAGGAAGGCGTTGAACCAGGCGTTGAGCAGGCTCATGGGGTCATCCTCGGAGGTGCCGACCCGGGTGCGCCGGGTCGTGGAGTGGCGTGGGTCAGGCGCGGCGCAGGGTGGGCACCGGGGGGGACCACGGCTGCAGGTGCAGGCGCTGGCTGCCACCGATGCACAGCGGCTTCATGGCATCGCGCAGGGGGTGGGGCAGGTGGCGCAGCGCCGTCATGCGCTCGCTGATCGGCAGCAGCGACAACGCATCGGCGACGACGCGCGGCGAACCGAGCGCCAGCGCATGGGCGAACAGGACGGGGCCGTGCTGCAGCAGGTGGCTGCGCAGGCCTGCGCGGTCGCGCTCAGCGATCAGGCGGCGCAGGGTGATGTAGAGGGTCTTGCAGGACATGGGGATACTCCGGGCAGGCGACGCCCGGGGCCCCCATCACGCGTGCGGACAGGGACCGGCGATGGGCGCCAGCAGGGAACGGGGGGTACTGATCCAGGGCGCGGCGCGCCCGGCAGGGTCGGGGTCCATCAGCGTCTCCGTGGGCAAGGCCGTCGTGGCCCAGTGCCGCTATTGTCCGCGCAGGGCTGCGCCGGGCCTAGATGCCCGTGGGTAAGCGCGGCTATACGTTGGTATAGGCAGCACGCGCGATGTGCGGTGTGCGGTGAATGGCATCCACGCGTGGCGTGGATCTACAAGTGCGCGGAACGATCCGCAAATGCGTCCGTCGCGCGCACCAGTGCATCGGTCGTGGCGGGTTCGGTGGCGCTGTGCCCGGACAACACCATCTCCAGCCGGGCTTCCGGCCAGGCGCAGGCGAGATCCCAGGCGCTGCGTGCCGGGCAGATGATGTCGTAGCGCCCCTGCACGATCATCCCGGGCAGGTGACGGATGCGATCAACCCCACGCAGCAGTTGCCCATGTTCAAGAAACGCGTTGTGGCGGAAGTAATGGGCCTCGATTCGTGCCTTGGCCAGCGTGTCGAGCGGATCGGCGTCGGAGACCGCATCAGCGTCATGCACCAGGGTGGCGGCGTTGTCCTCCCAGCCCAGCCAGGCCAGGGCGGCGGCGATCTGCGTCTGTGGGTCAGGGCTGTCCAGCCGCTTCCAGTACGCAGCAATCAGGTCGCCACGCTCTTCTTCAGGAATATGCGCCTCGTAGCGCGCCCAGCGTTCGGGGAAGATCCAGCGCGCACCGCCGTCGGCCTGGTTGAACCAGGCGTTCTCTTCCGCGCGGCCCAGATACACACCGCGCACGATCACGCCGCTCGCACGCTCGGGATGGGCCTGCGCATAGGCCAGCGCCAGGGTGGAACCCCACGAGCCGCCAAACACCAGCCAGCGCTCGATGCCCAGGTGTGTGCGCACACGCTCGATGTCCTGCACCAGGTGCGCGGTGGTGTTGTCGCGCAGCTCGCCGAAGGGGGTGGAGCGTCCGCAGCCGCGCTGGTCGATCAACACGATGCGGTAGCGCGCCGGGTCGAAGAAGCGTCGATGCGTAGGCGAGACGCCTGCCCCCGGTCCGCCATGCAGGAACACGACGGGGATGCCATCGGGGTTGCCACACTCCTCCAGATGCAGCGTGTGCAGCGCATCCACGGCGAGGCGGTGCTCGCGGTAGGGCGTGATCGAGGGATAGAGCGTGCGCATGGCGTTGCCTCACTTGCGGGAATGGCAAGCATAGTTGGCTTTTTCAATGCCAGTCGAGCGCGCGCGACCCTACAATGCGCTATGCCTGCCATGCCCAGCCTTGATGACCTGCGCCGCCATGCAGTGGCGCGCACTCTGTTCACGCCGACCACCCTGCTGGCGGCGATCCGTCGCCTCGGCTTCGTGCAGGCGGATCCCATACGGGCACCGGCCCGCGCCCAGGACCTGATCCTGCGCCACCGGGTGAAGGGCTACCGGGCCGGTGACCTGGAGCGGCGCTATGCGCGGCTGCCGGTGGAAGAAGACTGCCTGGTCAATTATGGGTTCCTGCCGCGCGAGCATCTGGCGTTGATGCACCCGCGGGTGTCCAAGCGGGTATGGGACGCCGCCACCCGGCGCCGGGCGGCCGAAGTGCTGGAATTCGTGCAGGCGCGTGGCAGCGTCCACCCGCGCGAGGTGGACCAGGCCTTTGCCCATGGGCGGGTGACCAACTATTGGGGCGGCACCAGCAATGCCAGCACGCACCTGCTCGATGGCATGCACTACCGCGGCATGTTGCGCGTGCAGCGGCGTGACAGTGGTACCCGCATCTACAGCATCGCCGAGCACCCGCTGGCGGATGCCGGGGCCGCCGCACAGGCGCTGCGGGCAGCCGCCCTCATCGACCTGGTGGTACGCACCTACGCGCCATTGCCAGCCGCCAGCCTGACCTATCTCGTGCGGCTGCTCGGTTATGGCGCGCCACACCTGGCTGCGCCGCTGCAGCAGGCATTGCGTGATGCCCGGCAGACACTGGCCAGTGCCGTTGTCGATGGCACCACCTGGTACTGGCCGGCCGAAGAAAACCCGCGTTCGCGGCGGTTCCAGGTGGATGAGCAGGTGCGCCTGCTCGCGCCCTTCGATCCGGTCACCTGGGATCGCCGGCGCTTCGAGCTGCTGTGGGGGTGGGTGTACAAGTTCGAGGCCTATACGCCTGCGCCCAAGCGCCGCTTCGGCTACTACGCATTGCCGTTGCTGTGGCGTGAGCAGGTGATCGGCTGGGCCAACATCAGCGCGCGCGACGGTCGCCTGCAGCCGGCGTTCGGCTACTCCAGCGGCAAGGCGCCGCGCGAGGTTGCATTCCGCAATGCGCTGGATGACGAACTGCAGCGCATGAGTGACTTCCTGCTCGGGCCCAGCGGCGCGCCCTGAGCGGCGCCGCCGGTGTCAGCCGCGCCCTCGGCCAGGCAGAGGCAGAGCACTGGCCGAGGCAGTGGCAGGTGATGCGACCGCAATTACGTGATCGCACTCTTCCAGCCGTGCATTGGCCACGGCCTGCGTCGCGCCGCAGTGGGCGCAGGCAAGCACGGTGCCCCCGCTCAGGCGTGCGATCTGCGTCCCCTCGGTGCGGGTGACTTCACCGCAGGCTTCGCAGCGCAGCGCCATCGAACGGATCTGCACGATGGCGCCTGCCGGGTCCCTGTCTGCGTCAACAGCCAATACGAAAAATCGACCGGTATTGGGCATGGCACTGTCTCCGTAGAACCTGCCTTCAGGGTGCCCGCAGCGCCGGCTGCAAGGTGTGATGGGAGGCTCAATCGGATGTGGACGTGGATCCCGCAGGCATCACGGGATCATCCTCCCGCTTGCGCCGGCGCACCCGTTCGCGGGTGCTGTACAGGCTGTTGTCGGCGCGATGGATGGTGTCGGCCACCACCTCGCCGCGGGCATGCGTGGCCGCACCCATCGAGAACGCGATCGGGGCAAGCCCGGCATTGACCTCATACCAGTCCAGCAGGGCCTGCAGGCGCTCGCGGCCCGGCTGGATCAACACCACCATGAACTCGTCGCCGCCGAGCCGGACCTCGCTTTCGCCTGCGCCCAGCGGCGAGCGCAGGAACGAAGCGAACTCCACCAGGATGGCGTCGCCGCGGCGATGGCCCTGGGTATCGTTGACCTGCTTGAAATGATCCAGGTCGAACACCACGCAGGCCCAGGATTCGGTTTCCAGCTGTTCCAGCCGGTGCAGATAGCGGCGGTTGTGGCACAGGGTCAGCGGGTCGCGCTGGGACAGTTCGCGCAGGCGCTCTTCCTGCTGCCGCAGCGCGGTGACGTCCTGGGCGTGGCCGAGCACGAACGGTGGATGCGCCTCGCTGTCCAGCACGTTGTTGTAGGCCCAGTAGCGGCGGCTGCCATCGGCCGCGATCAGCTCGATGACACCGGCATCGGTATGGTTGCTCTCGATCCGCGCCAGGTAGGCCTTGAAGGCATCGCGCTTCTCCGGCGGCATCAGGTCGCACAGCCTGCGGCCGACCATCTGGCTCTCGGGGAAGCCCAGCGACTGCACCGCCGCTGGATTCACCGAGGTGAGCGTGCCGTCCAGCGTGTGCGTGCAGATCAGGCCCAGGCTGTAGTGGAACAGGCGCCGGTAGCTCACTTCGCTGGCTTCCAGCGCATCCAGCACCGCGCGTTCCTCGGTGATGTCCTGGATGGCGCCGACCAGGCGTGGCCGTCCCTCCACCTGCTGGCGGCTGCCGACCACGCGGGTCCAGATCGCACGGCCATCGGCGGTGGTCATCGGCAACTGCACTTCCCAGGGCGTGCCGGCCTCGACGCAGCGCTTGACCGACGCCTCGATGATGGCGCGGCTGTCATCGCGGTAGAAGGACAGGGCGCTGTCCAGGGTTGGCTGGTAGCTGGAGCGCACGCCGTGGATCTGCTTGGTCTCGCGGGTCCAGCGCACCTCGTTGCTGGTCAGGTCCAGTTCCCAGCCGCCCACCTTGGCGGCGGTGTTGGTACGTTCCAGGAAATCCTCGCTGCGCTTGAGGTCGCTGTGCAGGTGCTGGGCCTGGTCGACCTTCTGCAGCAGCGCGGCGCGCTGTTCCAGGACCTGGGTGGTCACCCGGCCCAGGTGCACCATCAGTTCGCGCTGCGAGGGCGAGAGCACGCCGGGCATTGTATCGAGCAGGCACAGGGTGCCGATGCGGGCGCCATGCGCGGTGCCAAGCGGGATGCCCGCGTAGTGGCGTATGCGTGGGCCGCCGGTGACCAGCGGATTGGCCGCGAACAGCGGGTCCTGGCGCGCATCGGGAATCTCCATCAGCGCGTCGCGCTCGATGGCATGCGTGCAGAACGAAATGTCGCGCGGGGTTTCCCTGGTGTTGGGCA
>NZ_JACVTT010000072.1:0-24822 GCF_016624665.1 Stenotrophomonas sp. S39
CCCCCCCCCCCCCCCCCCCCCCCCCCCCCCCCCCCCCCGCCTCTGACAGTTTCCCGCGGCTGTTGGAACCTGCTGTTGGTGGGTGCCGACCGTTGGTCGGCACATCTGTCAGATATCGATACATCAAATGGGGTCAGATCCGTTTTCCAGCGGAAAACGGATCTGACCGCACCTGCATGGCGGGCATCGGATTGCGTCTGGGGCAGAGCCCCCTGAGTCAGGGGGCGGCCGCGAAGCGGCGGGGGTATGGGAGTTGGTAAGGGGGGCCCGCGTTTCGCGCAGCGAAGCGTGGGAGCGACAGCGCGTATGCGTTGTCGCGTACCCGAACTACAATCCCGCTCATGGTGAATTTCTCGAACAACCCCCGCCGGGGCCGCCGGTGAGCGGCCGTGGTGGCAATGATGGCCAGGTCCGCATCATCGGCGGGCGCTGGCGCAATACCCGCCTGCCGGTGCCGACCCTGCCGGGCCTGCGGCCCAGCAGCGACCGCGTGCGCGAAACGCTGTTCAACTGGCTGATGCCCCGGCTGGGCGGGGCGCGGGTGCTGGATCTGTTCGCCGGCAGCGGCGCCCTGGGCCTGGAAGCGGTCTCGCGCGGTGCGGCGCACGCCACCCTGGTCGAGCGCGATCCCCAGCTAGGCCGCAACCTGTCGGCCGCCGTCGCCAAGCTGCAGGCCGCCGGGCAGGTCACCGTGGTCCAGGCCGATGCCCTGCGCTGGCTGCAGGGCGCGCAGGCGCAGCAGGCTGATCTGGTCTTCATCGACCCCCCGTTCGCCGATGGCCTCTGGCAGGACGTGCTGGCCCAGCTGCCACGCCACCTGGCCGCCGATGCCTGGCTGTACCTGGAATCGCCGGCCGGCCACGTGCCCGTGCTGCCGCCGGAGTGGCTGCTGCACCGCGAGGGCGGCACCCGCGAGGTGCGCTTTGCCCTGTACCGCCGCGCCGCTGCTACACTTTGACCTCATCTGAACATCTGCATCCGCCCATGACCGTGGCCAACCGCCGCATTGCCGTCTACCCCGGCACGTTCGACCCCATCACCAACGGTCATATCGACCTGGTGAGCCGGGCCGCGCCGCTGTTTGAAAAGGTCGTGGTGGGCGTGGCGCAGAGCCCGTCCAAGGGCCCTGCGCTGCCGCTGGAGCAGCGCGTGCAGCTGGCCCGGGGGGCCCTGGGCCACCACAGCAATGTCGAAGTCATCGGCTTCGATACCCTGCTGGCCCATTTCGTACGTTCGGTCCAGGGCGGGGTGCTGCTGCGCGGCCTGCGCGCGGTGTCCGACTTCGAATACGAATTCCAGATGGCGAGCATGAACCGCCACCTGATCCCGGAGGTCGAGACCCTGTTCCTGACCCCGGCCGAGCAGCACAGCTTCATTTCGTCCTCGCTGGTCCGCGAGATCGCCCGCCTGGGTGGCGACGTGTCCGGTTTCGTGCCGGCCGCCGTGCTTGAGGCGCTGCGCAAGGTCCGCGAAGCGAAGTCGGCGCAGTCGTAAATCCTGCCCCCCGCGGCAGGGCCAGTAGTACCACGCACCCCCATTACGTAAACCACACGCACCACTCGGGAGGAAACCCATGAACACCACCATGCGCGCGATGCTGATCGCTTCGTTTGCCCTGGCCTTCACCGCCTGCAAGAAGGAAGAGGCCGCTCCGGTCGAAGACGCCAAGCAGGCCCTGGTCGCTCCGGCCAAGGAAGACGATGCAGGCTGGAAGAAGTACCTGCAGGAAGTGGCGATCCAGAACATGGGCACCATCACCAACAGCCCGTTCCTGTATTACCTCTCGCCGGAATCGGATCCGGACTTCCAGGCCAAGTACGAGCGCCAGACCGAAAGCGCGACCCAGGCCGTGGCCCGTGGCGTGCAGCCGGGCAACATGCTGGCCTTCGGTTCGTCGGCCTCCGGCAAGATGGCTGACATGATCCAGGCCGTGTTCAAGGACGTCTCGCCGGATTCGATGAAGGGCGTGCGCGTCGTCTTCATCGGCCAGTCCGCAGACAACGCCCGCGTGCAGGCTGTCGTGCAGCCGACCGGCGCCGAGTACATTTTCGTCGAAGCCAAGTAAGACCGAGCCATGGCGGCCATGCTCCGGCATGGCCCGGGCGCTGCCACCCGGTGGCACTGCCGATGACCTGACCGGCCCGCGCGCCCGCGCGGGCCGGTCCTTGTCCCAAGGCGCGGGCGAGGAGTATCGCCATGTCGCTGAAAATCAACGAGCTCTGCGTCAACTGTGACGTCTGCGAGCCGGCCTGCCCGAACCAGGCCATTTCGATGGGTGAAACCATCTACCTGATCGACCCTGCGCGCTGCACCGAATGCGTGGGTCACTTCGACGAGCCACAGTGCGTGGTCGTCTGCCCGGTCGAATGCATCGACCCGGACCCGGAGATCGTGGAAACGGAAGTCCAGCTGCTGGCCAAGTTGCGCCGACTGCAGCACGATCACCCCGAACTCTATGCGGAGCCCCCATCCGAATGAAGACGCTGATCGTCCGTCCCCTGCTGCTGCTCGGCCTGGTGCTGAGCCCGCTGGCGTGGGCTGAAACCACCGCCCGTGCCGAGCGCCCCGATGGCGCGGCCATCGCCAGCGGTCATGCGCTGGCCACCCAGGCCGGCATCGACATCCTGGCGCAGGGCGGCAACGCCTTCGATGCGGCCGTGGCGGTGTCCTCCACCCTGGCCGTGGTCGAGCCGATCAGTTCGGGCCTGGGCGGCGGTGGCTTCTTCCTGCTGCACGATGCGGCCACCGGCAAGGACATCATGCTGGATGCGCGCGAGACCGCCCCGGCGGCCGCGACCCCGCAGGCGTTCCTGGACAAGCAGGGCAACCTGGACCGCGACCGTTCGGTCAACGGCCCGTGGTCGGCCGGTATCCCGGGCCTGCCCGCCGCCCTGGTGGAACTGTCGGCCAAGCACGGCAAGCTGCCGCTGTCGGCCTCGCTGCAGCCGGCCATCCGCATTGCCCGCGAAGGTTTCCCGGTCTATGACCGCATGGCCAAGGGCTACGCTTCGCGCCGTGAGGTGATGGAACGCTTCCCCGGTACGCGCGAGGTCTACCTGCGCAACGGCAAGCCGATCGCCACCGGCGATCTGTTCAAGCAGCCGGAGCTGGCGCAGACCCTGGAGCGCCTGGCCGCAGGTGGCCGTGATGGCTTCTACAAGGGCCAGACCGGCAAGCTGCTGCTGGAAGGCGTGAAGCAGGCCGGCGGCAAGTGGACGGCCGACGAGCTGGCCGGCTACCAGGTCAAGCTGCGCGAACCGATCGTGTTCGACTACAACGGCTGGAAGATCACCACCGCGCCGCCGCCGTCGTCCGGTGGCATCGCCCTGGCCAGCATGCTGCAGATCCTCGAAGGCTGGGACATCAAGCAGATGGATGCGGCCCACCGTACCCACCTGGTGGTGGAAGCCATGCGCCGCGCCTACCGCGACCGCACCTTCTTCCTGGGCGATCCGGACTTCGTGCAGATCCCGCAGAAAGTGCTGACCAGCAAGGACTACGCGCAGGGCCTGCGGGCCACGATCCACCCGGAAAAGGCCACCCCGAGCGACCTGCTGTCGGGCAACCCGACCCCGCTGGAAGATGACGAGACCACGCATTTCTCGATCATCGACCGCGATGGCAACCGCGTCGGCGCCACCCAGACCGTCAACCTGCTGTACGGCTCGGGCCTGATTCCCAAGGGCACCGGCGTGCTGCTGAACAACGAGATGGACGACTTCGCGCTGAAGCCGGGTACCCCCAACGCCTTCGGCGTGATGGGTTACGCGGCCAACGCGCCGAAGCCGGGCAAGCGCATGCTCAGCTCGATGACGCCCACCTTCATGGAGAACGCCGACAAGGTGGTGGTGCTGGGCACCCCCGGTGGCAGCCGCATCATCACCATGGTGCTGCTGGGCATCCTCGGCTATGACGCCGGCCTGGACGCACAGCAGGTGGCCGCCCTGCCACGCTACCACCACCAGTGGCTGCCGGACCTGATCGAGGCCGAGAGCGATGCCTTCGACGCAGGCACCGTGAAGCAGCTGCAGGCGATGGGCCACAAGATCGACCTGCCGGGCGACGTCGCCGCCGGCGGCCGCGGCTCCAGCCACGTCTGGGGCAACCTGCAGACGGTGGAGTGGGACCGCAGGGCCAACAAGCTCTACGGTGGCAGCGATCCGCGCAACCCGGTGGGCAGCGCCCAGGTCGTGCCGGCGCACTGATGTGGCGGTAGCGCCGGGCCATGTCCGGCGAAGCAGGAATCACCAGACCCCGCCACCCGGCGGGGTTCTGCATTTTGCGGCTAGCGATTATTTAACGGGGTGCCCTCGATAATTGCCGCATGAAACTATGGTCGATTCGTGGGAACTCGCAGCGCCTGGATGGCGGCGCGATGTTCGGCAACGCGCCGCGTGCGGTGTGGGAAAAGTGGGCGGCTCCGGACGAGCTCAATCGCATCGAGCTGGCGTGCCGTGCGCTGCTGGCCAGCCCGCTGGATGGCAAGACCGTGCTCTTCGAGACCGGCATCGGTGCGTTCTTCGATCCCCGCATGCGTGACCGCTACGGCGTGCAGGAAAGCCAGCACGTGCTGATCGATTCGCTGCGCGAGGCGGGTTTCGAGCATGAGGACATCGACGTGGTGGTGCTCAGCCACCTGCATTTCGACCACGCGGGCGGCCTGCTGGCGGCGTGGAGCGAAGGGCGCGGGCCGGAGCTGCTGTTCCCCAACGCGACCTTCGTGGTGGGTGCGCAGCACTGGCAGCGGGCGCTGCAGCCGCATCCGCGCGACCGCGCCAGCTTCATTCCGGAGCTGCCGGGCCTGCTGCAGGCCAGTGGGCGCCTGGAAGTGGTCAATGGCGAGTATTCGCAGGCGCTGGGCAACAGCGTGCGCTTCAGCTACAGCGATGGGCATACCCCGGGCCTGATGCTGGCCGAGATCGTGGGCCACGCGCATGCCGGCGAGGATGCGCATGGTGGCGTGGTGTTCTGCGCCGACCTGATCCCGGGGCGCTCGTGGGTGCACGTGCCGATCACCATGGGCTACGACCGCAATGCCGAGCTGCTGATCGACGAGAAGCGGCGCTTCCTGGAAGACAAGCTGGCGCGCAACGTGCATCTGTTCTTCACCCATGACCCGCAGGTGGCGCTGGCGCAGCTGGGGCGGGATGAGAAGGGGCGTTTCGTGACCCTGCATGAGCAGGGGGAGCTGAAGGCGCGCGCGCTGGGGTGAGGGGTGTTCGTTCGGCAGGGCTTCCAGCCCTGCACCTGCAGAAGCCGAAGCAAGATCAAGAGCGGCATTCCGTGGGTTGGCGGGGCGGCGGCTGTTGGTGGGTGCCGACCGTTGGTCGGCACATCTGTCAGATATCGATATTCAAATGGGGTCGGGTGAAGTCGATGGACGTTCTTACGAGGCTTTCAGGCAGCTGCTCATGAAGGTCTTGCGGGCGTCGCCGGCGAGTTTCTTCGTCGCGGCATCGGCATTGCACTGCTTCATGCGCTCCTGCGGGGTGGCGGCCTTGGTTTCGGTGGCGTGGCCGCTCAGGCAGGCGCTCTGCGCGGTTTTGTAGGCGTCGCCCTTCAGCCCTTTGTTCTTGGCCGAGCAGTCAGCCATGCGCTGCTGTTGCGGGGTGGCGGCGGTGGCCGCCAGGGGCAGGCCGATCAGCAGGGCGGCGGCCAGCAGGAACGAGGCGTTCATGGCATCTCCAGGGCGAGCGGTGCGGGTGCGCGGAGCATTCGCCTGCTGGCTGGAAAACGACGTGAAGATCCGCGATCGTCCCGGTAACGCTTGCCTGGGCACGGCGATCGGCGTATCGGTGGGCACCCGACCGTTCGCACAGGAGTACGCCCATGACTGCCGATGCCGACCAGCATCCGGACACCGACCTGGTCATCAGCCGTGTGCTGGCCGCGCCGCGGGCGGCGTTGTGGCGGGCGTGGACCGAGCCTGATCTGCTGCGGCAGTGGTGGTGCCCGCGCCCGTGGACCACTGAAGTGCGCGCGTTCGAGCTGCGCGCGGGTGGGGCATTCCACACCTTCATGCAGGGCCCCGAGGGCGGCAGCAGCGATAACCCCGGGTGTTTCGTCGAGGTGGTGCCGCAGCAGCGCCTGGTGTTCACCTCGATGCTGGGCGGTGGCTGGCGCCCGCAGACGCCGTGGCTGGGCTTCACCGCGATCATCACCCTGGCAGACGAAGGGCAGGGCTGCCGCTACACCGCGCAGGTGATGCACCCGGACAAGACAGTCCGTGACCAGCACGAACAGATGGGGTTCTTTGAGGGCTGGAACATGGCCATCAACCAGCTGGAAGCGCTGGCGGCCGGGTTGTAAAGACTCGGGGTCGGAGCCCTTTCTGCCAAAGGGTTCCGACCCCTTGAACCGGATCACACCACGCGGGTACCGAAGATACGGTCGCCGGCATCGCCCAGGCCCGGCAGGATGTAACCCTTGTCGTTGAGCTGGGCATCGATGGCCGCGGTGTAGATCTCCACGTCCGGATGCGCGGCCTTGACCGCTTCGATGCCTTCCGGCGCCGCGACCAGGAAGATGCCCTTGATACGGCGCGCGCCGGCGCGCTTGAGCATGTCGATGGTGGCGATCAGGGTGCCGCCGGTGGCCAGCATCGGGTCCAGGATCAGCGCGTCGCGCTCTTCCAGGCGGCCGGTCAGGCGCTCGAAATAGGGCACCGGCTGCAGGGTTTCCTCATCGCGCTGCAGGCCGACCACGCTCACGCGCGCAGCCGGGATCAGCGACAGCACGCCGCTGAGCATGCCCAGGCCGGCACGCAGGATCGGCACCACGGTGATCTTGGCACCGGCGATGCGCTGCACGGTGACCGGGCCGGCCCAGCCGGGCAGGGTGTGCGGCTCTGTCTCCAGGTCGGCGGTAGCCTCGTAGGCCAGCAGCGTGCCCAGTTCGTTGGCCAGCTCGCGGAAATCCTTGGTGCTGAGCGCGGCGTTGCGCATCAGGCCGATCTTGTGCTGCACCAGCGGGTGGCGTACTTCGACGATCTTCATGGTCGGGAAGGGGGAATGGAGAGAGGCCCCCATTTTGCCGGATCGGCGCTGCGAAGCCCACGCCGCATGCAATGAATGTGCTGAACAGTGTCACCGCCATGCAATCTTGCGGACATACCGTGCAGACCCATTCTTCACAGGTATGGGACTCCACCGTGCACATCAAGACTCCGCTGGCCATGGCCATCACCGTGACCCTGGCGCTGGGAGCCGCAGCACCGCTGCAGGCCGCCGGGCAGCAGGCCTTGGCCGCCACCGGCGCGGTTGCCGCCGATGCCGTCGACCTGGACCGCATCGAAGTGCGCGCCCAGCTCGAATCGCAGATCCGCGCGGTCGACCTCAAGCGCAGCAGCGACGCCATCGAAGACGCCGTGTCTTCCGATGCCCTGGGCCAGTACCCGGACAAGAACGTCGCCGAATCGCTGCAGCGCCTGCCGGGCATCAGCGTGACCCGCGACCAGGGCGAAGGCCGTTTCGTGGTCATCCGCGGCCTGGATGCCAACCTCAACAGCGTCAGCATCGATGGCATCGCCGTGGGTACCCCGGAAGAT
This sequence comes from Stenotrophomonas sp. S39, assembly GCF_016624665.1. Taxonomy (NCBI): domain Bacteria; kingdom Pseudomonadati; phylum Pseudomonadota; class Gammaproteobacteria; order Lysobacterales; family Lysobacteraceae; genus Stenotrophomonas; species Stenotrophomonas sp. S39. The sequence goes on from NZ_JACVTT010000072.1 coordinate 7,547, forward strand.
TCCAGCCGCGCCGCGCCGCTGGACGTCATTCCCTCCGATTCGACCGAACGCCTGCGCGTGGTCAAGTCGCCCACCCCGGACATGCCCGGTGATGCCATCGGCGGCGCGGTGCTGGTTGAATCGGCCTCGGCCTTCGACCGCGACGGCCGCAGCCTGCGTGGCAAGATCGAAGCCAGCCACCAGCAGCTGTCCGGCGAGACCAGCCCGAAGGCCTCGTTCAACTACAGCGAAGTGTTCGCCGACACCTTCGGCGTGGCGCTGGGCGTGAACTACCAGAACCGCAAGTTCGAGTCGGACAACACCGAAGTCGAGTACGACGGTGAGAAGGATGCCGCTCCGGGCGATGTCACCGCGATCAACCTGCAGAACCGCAAGTACGAGATCGAGCGCAAGCGCATCGGTGCCAACCTCAACATGGACTGGCGCCCGGACGAGGACAGCAAGTACTACCTGCGCACCCTGTACAGCCAGTTCGACGATGCCGAAACGCGCCAGCGCGTGATCTACAACTTCGACGACGCCGACATGGTCGCCACCGGCACCGACCAGTTCCGCCTGGACGACCTGCCGTCGGATGCGATCCAGAAGCGCATGCGCTACCGCACCAAGAAGGAAAACACCTTTGCTGCCAGCCTGGGTGGCGAGAACAAGCTGACCAACGCGGTGGTCGATTACAAGATCGGTTACACCCGTACCGAAGAGCGCGTCAACGACGAGATGGAAGCGCGCTTCGAACTGGATGCCGACGACATGTCCGGCACCCTGGACCAGCGCAGCCGCCTGCCGACCTACACGCTCAGCAGCAACGACTGGATGGACAACGCGAACTACGCGTTCGACCGCTTCGTGATCTCGCCCAAGCAGGTCAACGACGAAGAACGCAGCGCGCAGGTCAACGTGCGCTTCGACGGCGACAGCAGCAGCATCAAGTTCGGCCTGCTGGGCCGCTGGCGCGACCGTGATGTCAACGTGGACGAAAGCGAGCTGCGCCGCGGCCCGGACATCGACCTGACGACCTGGACCGCCGCCGACCCGGAACACCGCCACGGCGTGATGGGGCAGGGCATGAGCTCGGCGGCCATGCGCCGCTACTGGGCGCAGAATGGCAGCCGTTACACCGCCCGCCCGCAGGACGTTGCCGGCAACGCCGCCACCTCGCTGGAAGAGGACTACACCGCCAGCGAAGACATCTTCGCCAGCTACGCGATGGGCACCTGGGACATCGGCGCGCTGCGCATCATCGGTGGCGTGCGCGTGGAAAACACCCGCTTCAAGGCCACGGGCAACAGTGTCGAGCTGGACGACGATGACGGCTACACCGTCAACCCGGTGCAGGCCAACCGCAGCTACACCAACGTGCTGCCGGGCCTACACCTGCGCTACGACGCGGCCGACGACTGGGTGCTGCGCGCCTCGGCCAACAAGACGGTCTCGCGTCCGTCCTTCGGTGACATCTCGCCGCGCCGCGCGCTGAACGCCGGTGACGAAGAGCTGCGCCTGGGCAACCCGCAGCTGGATCCCTACGAATCGAAGAACATCGACCTGTCGGTCGAGAAGTACATCGGCAGCACCGGCATCGTCTCGCTGGGCCTGTTCCACAAGTCCATCGACGGCTACATCGTGGAGACCGTCAGCCAGAACGATCCGGCCTATGACGGCCTCGACGTGACCCGCCCGATCAATGGCCGCAAGGCCACCGTGCGTGGTGCCGAGTTCAACTGGCAGCAGCAGCTGGCATTCCTGCCTGGCGCGCTGGACGGCCTGCTGGTCGGTGCCAGCGGCACCTGGCTCGACACCAAGTTCGATGCAGGCATCGACGGCCGCGAGGGCGAGGACTTCATGCTGCCGCGCGCTTCCAAGCACGTGTACAGCGCGCACATCGGCTACGAGAAGTACGGCCTGAGCACGCGCCTGGCCGCGGTCTACCGCAGCGAGTACCTGGATACCGTCGGTGCAGGTCGTGCGTTCGACATCTACGTCGCGCCCAACACCCAGCTCGACTTCTCGCTGGATTACAAGTTCACCCCGCGCATCAGCATGTACTTTGAAGCGCAGAACCTGCTCGACAAGCCGCTGGAGCTGTACCAGGGCACCCGTTCGCGCACCCTGCAGATGGAAGAGTACGGCCGCACCTACGCCATCGGCCTGAAGGTGGCCCTGTGATGGCGCGTGGCATGACCCTGCTGGCCGCCGCGATGGCGGCCTGCCTTGCCGCCGGCTGCACGCCGGCGGAGGCACCGGCCGATGCCGGGACCGGCGCCGCCGCGAAGGCACCGGCTGAGGCCGCGCGCTCGGTGTCGACCATCGCCGAGGCGTTCCTCAGCCCGATGACCCCGGACGACAACATCGACTCGCCCGCTGCGTGGAAGGCGCCGGACGGCAAGACCTGGCTGATCGCCACGGCCAAGGCCACCGACAAGCTGGTGGTGTATGACGGCAGCACCGGCCAGCACCTGCGCGACGTCGGCACCGCCGGCACCGCGCTGGGCCAGTTCGACCGCCCCAACGGCATCTCGGTGACCGACGACCTGCTGTGGATCGTCGAGCGTGACAACCACCGCGTGCAGGTGTTCTCGCTGCCCGATTTCACCCCGCTGGCGGTGTTCGGTGCCGACGACCTGCGCAAGCCGTATGGCCTGTGGGTCGACCGCCGTGCCGATGGCTACAGCGTGTACGTCACCGATTCGTGGGACAACGGCGAGGACGCACAGGGCAAGGACATCCTGCCGCCGCTGGCCGAGCTGGACAAGCGCGTGCGCCAGTACCACGTCACCCGCGATGGCGCCAAGGTTCAAGCGACCCTGGCGGCCAGCATCGGCGATACCAGCGAGGCCGGCGCACTGCGCGTGGTCGAATCGATCTGGGGCGACCCGGCCAACGATCGCCTGCTGATCGCCGAGGAAGACGAAAGCTACGCCAGCGAGTTCAAGGTCTACACGCTGGCCGGCCGTTTCACCGGTACCACCTTTGGCCGCGATGTGTTCAAGGCGCAGGCCGAAGGCGTGATGCTGCGCACCTGCGGCAAGGATGGCTGGTGGATCACCACCGAGCAGGGCAAGCAGCGCAGCGTGTTCCACCTGTTCGACCGCCATACGCTGAAGCCGGTGGGCGCCTTCCAGGGCAATACCGTGGCCAACACCGATGGCATCTGGATGATGCAGCAGCCGAGCCCGCGTTTCCCGCACGGCGCGCTGTATGCCGTGCATGACGACCAGGGCGTGGTCGCCTTCGACTGGGAGGCCATCGCCAAACAGCTGTCGCTGCCGCTGGAGTGTGGCGCATGAGCCGTCGTTGCATGAATGCCCTCGCGCTGGGCCTGCTGCTGGCGGTTCCTGCGCTGGGCTTTGCCGCCGCCGAACCGAACACCCAAGTGCCGGTGGGCAGCCACCACTATGCAGCCACGACCGTGCCGGACCGCATCGTCGCCTCGCCGTCGGTCGATCCCAGCCAGGGCTTCGCCGTGGCCTGGCGTACCGATGGCAGCGTGCAGGCGCCGCTGCTGGAAATCGCCCTGGCCGGTGATTCGCCGGCCATCGAGGGCATCCGCCAGGTGCGTGCGAAGACCCAGGAACTGAAGACCGAGAACGGCGTATCGCACCACCATCGCGCCGAAGTCGAGGGGCTGACGCCGGACACCCTGTACGTGTACCGCGTGCAGGGCAATGGCAGCTGGAGTGCCTGGAACCAGCTGCGCACGCTGGGCAAGGCCGGCGAGCCGCTGACCCTGCTGTACTTCGGCGATACCCAGAACAAGAACCTCAGCCATGTCAGCCGCGTGGTGCGTGCCGCGCAGAAGACCGCACCGGAGGCACGCATGAGCCTGTTTGCCGGTGACCTGGTCAGCGGTGGTGACGGTGCCGATGACAGCGAATGGGGCGAGTGGTTCGCCGCCACCAGCTGGCTGGCGCAGGAAACCCTGGTGGCCCCGGCCATCGGCAACCACGAGTACTTCGAAGAGTTCGAGGACACCCCGCAGGAACGCCGCGTGCTGGGCAAGCACTGGCCGGTGACGTTCGCACTGCCGGGCAACGGCGCCGCCGCCGCGGCCAGCAGCACCTACTGGTTCGACGTGCAGGACGTGCGCGTGGCTGTGCTCGATGGCACATCCGCACTCGACCTGGGTACGGCCAAGGCGCAGGCGCAGTGGCTGGACAAGGTGCTGGCCAACAACCCGCACCCGTGGACCATCGTGCTGCTGCACCAGCCGTTCTATTCGCCGCGCGAAGGCCGCGAGAACGCGGCGCTGCGCGACGTGCTGCTGCCGGTGGTCCGCCGCCACAACGTCGACCTGGTGCTGCAGGGCCATGACCACACCTACGGCCGCCGCGGCGAAGGGCAGGCCGCCACGCCGCAGTACGTGGTGACGGTGGCCGGCCCGAAGCAGTACCGCCTGTCCGACGAGGCACGCCGGACGATGGACCCGGTGGCCGAGGACACCCAGCTGTTCCAGGTGCTGAAGATCGACCCGCAGCACCTGCGCTACGAAGCCCACACCGTCACCGGCCGGTTGTACGATGCCTTCGAGCTGCGCCGCGACGCCGCTGGCGGCAAGCAGCGGGTGGAGCTGCGCGAAGACCGCATCGCCCCGCGCGACTGCCCGCGTGCGCAGACCGCCAAGGGCCGTGCCGACCGTTGCTGGGAATGAGGAGGAGTGACCGCATGAATGCATCCCGACGCATCGCCCCGCTGGCCGCCCTGGGCGCAGCCCTGCTGCTGGTGGCCGGTGCCGTGACCGCCGCCGACAGCGTGCTGCACCCGTTCCTGGCGGCGCAGCCGAAGCAGGCCCCGGCCGAAGTGAACCTGGCGGTGGAGATCCCGGCCGGCAGCTTCACCAAGTACGAGATCAAGGAAGACGGCCTGGTACATGTGGATCGCTTCCAGTCGATGCCGGTGGCCTATCCGGCCAACTATGGCTCGATGCCGCGCACGCTGGCCGGTGACAACGATCCGCTGGATGCGCTGGTGCTGACCCGCGAACCGCTGCACCCAGGCGTGATCGTGCGCTTCCGTCCGATCGGCTACCTGAAGATGATCGATGGCGGCGAGCACGACGAGAAGGTGATCGGCGTGCCCACCGACAAGGTCGACCCGACCTACGCCAACATCCGCGACCTGTCCGATCTGCCCGAGATCGAACGGCAGCGCATCGAAGCGTTCTTCCGGGTCTACAAGGACCTGCCGGCCGGCCGCAACCCGGTGCAGCTCAATGGCTGGGGCAATGCCGCCGAGGCCCGCGCGCTGATCAGCGAGGCGATGAAGCGCTTCGAAAAGTAGATCCACGCCATGCGTGGATTTACCCCAGGTAGATCCACGCCATGCGTGGATTCAGCCCAGCAGCGTCTCGATGAATGACTCCGCGTCGATCCGGTCGCCCAACACCTGGGCCACCGCCTGCACGGCTGCCTCCTGGTGCTCGGCGCGGATGCCGCCGTCGTCGTCATCGTTGTAGAGATCGTCGCCGGCCTCCAGATACACCGTGCCGGCCGCGGCGAGGGCTGCCATAAGAGTCGGCAGGTCGTCGATGAACGTATCGGCCTCCCAGCTGCCGCAGCCGTGCCGTGCGAACAATATGCGGCCGTCCTCCATATCAAGGATGAAAGGATCGGCGCCGAGGTCGGCCACGACCAGCCAGTTGGCGGCCCAGTCCTCGATCAGCTCGCCGTCCACGCCGTTCCAGCGATACCCGGCCTGGTAGCTCCACAGACGCTGCAGCGGCGGCACCCACACCTCAAGGCCGGGGATGGTGATGCCGGCACGGCCGACCTTGGCGTTGATCTCGTGGCCCAGCGGCCCGACCTGCGCGTAGAAACGCGCCAGCACAGGCGGCAGCGGGAACGGGCCCTGCCAGTCCTGTCCGTCCTGGGCCTGCAACGGGCCAAAACGGGCGAAGGCAGCGTGCAGGTCATCCATGGCGACGTTGTTCCGGTAATGGGCCCGGCAGCCTAGCAGACGGCCCTGCGTGCAATGCCTTCACCGCCGCTGGCTATCATGTGCGCCATCCAGAACGAAGGCGATGCACGTGTCGGTAGCGTTGGTGTGGTTCCGCCGCGATCTGCGGCTGCAGGACAATCCGGCCCTGCAGGCCGCACTCGATGCCGGCCACGAGGTGGTGCCGGTCTACATCCATGCGCCGCAGGAGGAGGGCGAATGGGTGCCCGGTGCAGCATCGGATGCCTGGCGAAACCGCTCGCTGGCCGCGCTCGATGCCGACCTGCGCGCGCGCGGGTCGGCGCTGGTGCTGCGCAGCGGCGACAGCCTGGACAGCCTGCAGGCGCTGATCGAAGAAACCGGCGCCGAGGCCGTTTACTGGAACCGCAAGTACGAGCCGGCCACCCAGCCGCGCGACGCCAGCATCAAGCGCACCCTGCGCGAGCAGGGCGTTGATGCGCAGAGCTGCAACGGCAGCCTGCTGTTCGAGCCGTGGGATGTCGCCACCCAGCAGGGGCAGCCGTACAAGGTGTTCACCCCGTACTGGCGCAACGTGCTCAGTCACTGGCACCTGCCTGCGCTGCAACCCGCGCCGAAGAAGCTGGCATCGCACGGCGTCGCGAGTCTCGCGCTGGAGGAACTGCAGCTGGCGCCGGCGCTGGACTGGGACACCGGCTTCTGGGAGCACTGGCAGCCGGGCGAAGCGGGTGCGCTGGAGGCGTTGTCGGTGTTCGAGGATGGCGCCCTGCGCGGGTACCGCGAGCAGCGTGACCTGCCGGACCGTGTAGGCACCTCGCGGATGTCGCCGCACCTGCATTTTGGTGAGATCGCACCGTGGCGCATCGCCCATGCGCTGGAAGGCCTGCGCAGTGCCGGCGCTGATGCCGATATCGACGGCTACCTGCGCCAGCTCGGCTGGCGTGATTTCGCCTATCACCTGCTGCACCACTTCCCGAAGACGCCGAACGAGAACCTCAACCCGCGCTTTGATCGCTTCCCCTGGGCCCACCCCAGTGGCGCGCAGCTGCACGACTGGCAGCGTGGCAACACCGGCGTGCCGATCGTCGATGCCGGCCTGCGCGAGCTGTGGCATACCGGTTACATGCACAACCGGGTGCGGATGATCGTTGCCAGCTACCTGTGCAAGCACCTGCGCGCGCACTGGCTGCACGGCGCGCGCTGGTTCTGGGACACGCTGGTCGATGCCGACCTGGCCAACAACACGATGGGCTGGCAGTGGGTGGCGGGCACCGGGGCCGACGCGGCGCCGTATTTCCGCGTGTTCAATCCGGTCACCCAGGCCGAGAAGTTCGATCCGCAGGCCCGTTACATCACCCGCTGGGTGCCGGAACTGGCCGCGCTGCCGGTCAAGGCGCGCTTCGCGCCGTGGCAGCATCCGCTGCTGCTTGCTGACAAGGCGCCGGGCTACCCGCGCACCCCGCTGGTGGACCTGGCTGCAGGCCGCGACGCCGCGCTGGCGGCCTACCGGAGCACGGGCGGCGCGTAAAGGCCGCCGATGAAGGCCGGCTCAGAAAGCTGAATGCAGCACGTCCGGCCTTCACATCCATCATCCCGGCATCGCGCCGGGCTGTATATCCTCCGGGTCGTTCGCACGCCGCACTGGCCGGCATCCAAGGAGACCACCATGATCCGCAATACCACCCGCAACGTCGCCCTGGCCCTGATGACCGCTGCCGCGCTGACGGCGTGCGCCACCGGCGGCTCCTATGTGCAGAGTGACCAGTACGGCAACCCGACCGAACAGCAGAACCGCACCGGTCGTGGTGCCCTGATCGGTACCGCCGTGGGCGTGGCCGCCGGCCTGCTGAGCGGCAACAGCGCCACCGAACGTCGCCAGCACGCGCTGGTCGGCGCCGGCATCGGCGCGCTGAGTGGCGCGGCCATCGGCAACTACCAGGATCGCCAGGAGCGCGCCCTGCGTGAGCGCACCGCCAACACCGGCATCGACGTGCAGCGCCAGGGCGACAACATCACCCTGAACCTGCCGGACGGCATCACCTTCGACTTCGGCAAGTCGGCGCTGAAGCCGCAGTTCTATGGCTCGCTCAACGGCGTTGCCAGCACGCTGAACGAGTACAACCAGACCATGATCGAAGTGGTCGGCCACACCGACAGCATCGGCAGCGACGCGGTGAACAACCGCCTGTCGAAGGAACGCGCGGATTCGGTAGCCCAGTATCTGGTCGGCCAGGGCGTGCAGCAGGTGCGCATTGAAACCCTGGGCGCCGGCAAGGCCTATCCGATTGCCGACAACAGCACCGACGCCGGCCGCGCGCAGAACCGCCGCGTGGAGATTCGTGTGATTCCGCTCAAGCAGTAACGCGCAGCGTTACTGCTGTTCCGGCACCGCCGGAACGAAAATGCCGCCCTTGCAGGCGGCATTTTTTGTAGGTGCCGAGCGTTGCTCGGCACGCCGTGAAACCGTCCGCCGCATAGCCTCTTTTTGCTCGGCACGCTTCTGGCCTGTGCAGAGTCGAGCCATGCTCGACTGCTCCCGCTCTTGGTAGGTGCCGACCTTGGCCGGCACGCTCTGGCCTTTGTAGAGTCGAGCCCATGCTCGACTGCTCCTGCTCTTGGTAGGTGCCGAGCGTTGCTCGGCACGCTCTGGCCTTTGTAGAGTCGAGCCCATGCTCGACTCCGTAAAAGCAGTCGAGCATGGCTCGACTCTACAAAAAGCAGTCGAGCAGGCTCGACTCTACACATCAACCCGCCGCCGTCGGCCGCACCACGATCTCGTTCACGTCCACGTCGCCCGGCTGCTCGATCGCAAACCGCACTGCGCGGCCGATCGCATCAGGCTGCAGCGCGATGGCGCGGTACTGCACCATCGCCTCCGCGGCGACCGGGTCGGTGATGGTGTCCGCCAACTCGCTTTCCACCACGCCCGGGTGGATGCAGGTCACCCGCAGGTCGCGATGCTCCTGGCGCAGGCCCTCGGAGATCGCGCGCACGGCGTACTTGGTCGCGCAGTACACCGCTGCCGTCGGCACCACCGACAGCGCACCGATCGAGGCGATGTTGATGATCTGGCCCTGGCCACGCGCCTGCATGTGCGGCAGCACGGCAGCGATGCCGTGCAGCACGCCGCGGATGTTGACGTCGATCATCCGGTCCCACTCGTCCACCTTCAGCGAGGCCATCGGCGAGAGCGGCATGATGCCGGCGTTGTTGACGATCACGTCGATACTGCCGAACTCCGCCAGCGCCATCGCAGCGAACGTTTCGACCTGCGCGCGCTGGGTCACGTCCAGCGCCTGCACCCGCACCTGCGCACCTTGCCCACGCAGTTCGTCGGCGAGTGCCTGCAGCCGGTCCAGGCGGCGTGCGCCGAGCACGAGGCGCGCGCCCGGCTGGGCCAGTGCGCGGGCGATGCCGGCACCGATGCCACTGGATGCGCCGGTGATGAGGATGGTTCGGGAAAGGCTCATGGCAGGACTGCTGGACGGGGAAAGGGGCGGTCTGGACCCGGTGCCGCCACGGTAGATCCCCCACGTTGTCGCGATAAGATGCCGATTGCCGATCAGCCTGTTAAGGACTGCTAACCAATGTCCGTCGATCTCAATGCCCTTGCGGTGTTCCAGCGGGTGGCCGAATGCCGCAGCTTCACCGGTGCCGCCGAGCAGCTGGGCGTGACCCGGTCCGCGGTCAGCCAGACGATCAGCAAGCTGGAACAGGCGCTGGGCATCGCGCTGGTCCTGCGCACCACGCGCAGCGTCAACCTGACCGATGCCGGGCAGGCACTGCTGGCGTCGGTGCGCCCGGCCCTGGCCGAACTGGACACCGCACTGGAGGCCACGCAACGGCGCCAGGCCGCGGTGTCCGGACAGCTGCGGCTTGCGGTCTCCTCCATCGCCGAAGCCTTCCTCGCTGGGCCACTCCTGGCCAGCTTCGCGGCAAAGCACCCCGCACTGCAGCTGGACATCACGGTGAGCGACGAGGAATTCGACATCGTCGGCGCAGGCTTCGATGCGGGCGTGCGCCTGGGTGAAGTCATCGCCCAGGACATGGTTGCCGTGCCCGTATCGGCGCGACAGCGGCAGCTGGTGGTGTGCGCACCGTCGTACGCCGATCAGCACACGCTGCCCACGCATCCGCGCGAGCTGGCAGAGCATCGCTGCATCGGCTGGCGCAGTGCACCCGGCAAGGCGCCGTATCGCTGGGAATTCGAGGAGCGCGGCCGCGAGTTCAGTGTCGATGTGCAGCCGGAAATCACCAGCAACGACATGGGCGTGATGGCGCGCCTGGCGCTGGCCGGCGCGGGCATCGCCATCGGCATGGAAGAGACCTGGCGGCCCTGGCTGCAGCGCGGCGAACTGGTGCCGCTGCTGGAGCCGTACTGCCCGCGTTTCGCGGGCTTCTTCCTGTATTACCCGAGCCGCCGCCAGGCCGAACCAAAGCTGCGCGCGCTGGTCGAGCACGTGCTGGGTTGACCGGCGACGCTACCGTGTAGATCCACGCCATGCGTGGATGCGTCGGTCATGCCGCAGCGGTGACCTTCTCGAGGATGCGCTTGCCACTGGTTTCCAGCGCGGCATCTTCCTTTTCCTGCTGCTGCCGTGCCAGCTTCGCCGCCGGGCACTGCGCCAGCATGTAGTTGGCGTCGAAGTTGAGCTTCTCCACCAGGAAATCGACGAAGGCACGCACCTTCGGCGAGACCAGGCGGCCGCCGGCAAACACCGCGTTGAAGTCCACTTCCGGCCCGGTCCAGCCGGCCAGCACGCGGCGCACCATGCCCGATTCGACGAACGGCTTGGCCATCACGTCGCCGGTCAGCAGCAGGCCTTCGCCGCACACCAGCGCGCCGTTCAACGCCGACATGTCGTTGGCGGTCATCAGCGGCGTCACCGGGAAATCGCGCAGCTCGCCACCGTTCTCGCCCAGCTGCCAGGTGAAGCGCGGCGAGTTGCCGGTGTGGTACGGCTTGCGCATGGCCAGGATGCGGTGGAACTGCAGTTCCTCCGGGTGCAGCGGCTCGCCGTAGCGTTCGATGTAGGCCGGGCTGGCAAACACCTGCGTGCGCAGGCTGCCCAGCTTGCGCGCAACCAGGTTGGAATCGGGCAGGGCACCCACGCGCAGGGCAAGATCGGCTTCGCCTGCAATCAGGTCCAGCTTCTCGTTGCCCAGGTGCATGTCCAGGCGGATTTCCGGGTACTGCGCGTGGAACTGGCCCAGCAGCGGCGCGATCCAGGTAATGCCGATGGAGTAGGGCACGGTGAAACGCAGCCAGCCACGCGGGCCGGACTGCAGCTGGCTCACCGCGCTCTCGGCTTCTTCCAGTTCGCGTGCGATGCGCTGGCAATGCTCGTGATAGATCGAACCGGCTTCGGTGAGGCCGAGGCGGCGCGTGGTCCGATGCAGCAGGCGCGCGCCCAGGCGCGTTTCCAGCTCCTGCACTTTGCGGCTGACCGTGGTCTTGGGCAGGCCGAGCGATTTGGCAGCGGCAATGAAGCTGCCTTGCTCGACCACCTTGACGAAGATCAGCGTCTCGTTGAGATCGTGGGACATGGTCGGGATCCTGGACGGCGGGGATGGGACAATCGTGACAGATCGATTGGACCGGGGACGGGATGATTATTCCCCTTAATCCGGACTAATCAAGTAAAGGTTTGAGGTCTATCGTGGCGCCATTCGTGAAATGGAGCTCGTCCCCCATGAGCCTGCGCAACATTCTTGCCCACTTCCGGCGTGCCGGCCAGAACGCTCTGGACCTGGCAATGACCGTCGAAGCCCGCCCCAGTTCCTTGGTACACAAGGATTTCCGGGAGTTTACCGCGCCCATGCGTAACCAGCGCGGCAGCTCGATCCGCCTGTCCGCCCAGCAGGGCGATCGACTGCGTCGAATTGGGACTATCCCGGATTTGGGAGGAAATGTCCCGTGAATGGGATTCTGACGCCCGAAGTCCTGGTTCTCGGCGGCACCGGTGCCGTCGGCCAGGGCGTGGTCGGCGCCCTGCTGGAGGCCGGCAGTCCGGTCCTGGTGGTGGGGCGCGACCCGGGCCGACTGGCGGCACTGCACGAGCAGTTCGCCGATGAGCCGGGCCTGCAGACGATGCTGGGCTCGCTCAGTGACGACGGCTCGGCGAAGGTGCTGGCCGAACGCGTGGCGCAGCGCCCGCGCCCGCTGGCCGCGGTGGTCGCTGCGATGGGCGGGCCGTACAACCGCGGCCGTGTCATCGACCGCAGCGGCGATGCACTGCTGGGTGCGATGCAGGCCGACCTGATGCCGCACGCCCATGCGGTGCGCCACCTGCTGCCACTGCTGCAGGACAACCCGCATGCCCGCCGCTACGTGATGATCGGCAGCCCCGCCGGTGCCAAGCCCTGGGCGGGCTACGGTGAAACCTCCATCACCACCGCTGCGCTGCGCATGTACGCGCAGGTGGTGCACCAGGAAGCGCAGGCACTGGGCGTGCGTGCGCAGATGCTGGAAGTGTGCAGCCCGGTCTGCACGCCGGCCAATGCGGCCAATGCCTGCATCGAGTGGCCGAGCTCGCTGCTGGTCGGCCGCCGCGTGGTGTCCCTGCTGGACGGATGCCGCGACAACCGCGCCATCGTCCGCTGCGACAACAGCGATGCGGAACTGCCGCGCGGCCTGTTGAACCTCGACCTGCCACCGCTGTGGCGCGACACCGCAGGCGTTGCTTGACCTCAACCATCGTTGAGGTCGCAGGCTACGCCGCCGCTTTACCGATCTTCGATTCCTACGCTGTACCACCCCTTCCGTACGGATGCATGCCATGACTTCCCCCAACACCACCTCACACCGTTTCAGCCATCGCCTGGCGATGGCCGGCGTGTCGATCCTCGCAGCTGCGGTGCTGGCCGCCTGCAGTGGCGGCCATGCCGAAGAGGCCGGCGCACCGCCGCCGCCGCAGGTCAGTGCCGCCCCGGTGCTGGTCAAGCCGATCAGCCAGTGGGACGAGTTCAGCGGCCGCGTCGAGGCCGTGCAGAGCGTCGAGCTGCGCCCGCGCGTGTCCGGCTACATCGACAAGGTCAATTACGTTGAAGGCGAAGAAGTGAAGAAGGGCGCTGTCCTGTTCACCATCGACGCCCGCAGCTACCAGGCCGAGTACGATCGCGCCGCCGCCGAGCTGGCCCGTGCCCGCACCCAGGCCAGCCTGGCCCGCAGCGAATCCGAGCGCGCCAAGCGCCTGTCCGAGCAGCAGGCCATCTCCACCGAGACCGCCGAGCAGCGTCGCGCTGCGGCTGATCAGTCCGGTGCGGCGGTGCAGGCTGCGCAGGCAGCATTGGATGCCGCGCGCCTCAACCTGGAATTCACCAAGGTGCGCGCGCCCATCGACGGCCGTGCCGGCCGCGCGATGGTCACCGCCGGCAACCTGGTCACCGCCGGTGACAGCGCCAGCGTGCTGACCACGCTGGTCTCGCTGGATACGGTGTTCGTGTACTTCGATGCCGACGAAAGCACCTTCCTCCGCTACGCCCAGATGGCCCGCAAGGGCGAACGCCCGAGCGAGCGTGACAGCGAGCTGCCGGTGAAGGTCGGCCTGTCCGGTGAAGAAGGCTACCCGCACACCGGCAAGGTCGATTTCCTCGACAACCAGGTGGCCCGCAGCACCGGCACCATCCGCGTCCGCGCACTGCTGGACAACGCCGACCGCCAGTTCACCCCGGGCCTGTTCGCCCGCGTGCAGCTGCTGGGCAGCGGCCAGTTCCAGGCCATGCTGATCGACGACAAGGCCGTGCTGACCGACCAGGACCGCAAGTACGTGTACGTGGTCGACAAGGATGGCAAGGCCCAGCGCCGCGACATCCAGCTCGGCCGCACCGCCGAAGGCCTGCGCATCGTCCAGAGCGGCCTGGCCGCCGGTGACAAGGTCATCATCGACGGCGTGCAGAAGGTCTTCATGCCGGGCATGCCGGTGCAGGCCAAGGCGGTGGCGATGCCCTCGCCGGCGCCCGCACCGGGCCGCGATGCCACCGCCGCCCTGAACCACTGATCCGCCGTCTCCTGATCCAAGTGTCCGCTTAGCTGTCGGCGCCAGCGACAGCCTTCCCTGCCTTCGTCATTTTGACGAGGGGCAGGGCGGCTGTTGCCCGTCGGCGGCATTTCCCAGGAATTCCTCCATGGACTTTTCCCGTTTCTTCATCGACAGGCCGATCTTCGCGGCGGTGCTGTCGATCGTGATCTTCGCCGCAGGCCTGATCTCGATCCCGTTGCTGCCGATCGGCGAGTACCCCGAAGTGGTGCCGCCCTCGGTGGTCGTGCGCACGGTCTACCCGGGCGCCAACCCCAAGGTCATCGCTGAAACCGTGGCCACCCCGCTGGAAGAGGCGATCAACGGCGTCGAGGGCATGATGTACCTCAAGTCAGTGGCCGGCTCCGATGGCGTGCTGCAGATGACCGTCACCTTCCGCCCGGGCACCGACCCGGACGCAGCGGCGGTGAAGGTGCAGAACCGCGTGGCGCAGGCGCAGGCGCGCCTGCCCGAGGACGTGCGCCGGCAGGGTGTGACCACCCAGAAGCAGTCGCCGACGTTCCTGATGGTGGTGCACCTGACCTCGCCCAATGGCAAGTACGACACCCTGTACCTGCGCAACTACGCCCGCCTGCACGTCAAGGACGCGCTGGCCCGTATCCCGGGCGTGGGTGATGCACAGATCTTCGGTGGCGGTGACTACGCCATGCGCGCCTGGCTGGACCCGGACAAGGTGGCCTCGCGTGGCCTGACCGCCAGCGACGTGGTGCGCGCCATGCGCGAGCAGAACGTGCAGGTTTCGGCCGGCCAGCTCGGTGCCGAGCCGCTGCCCAACAGCCAGTTCCTGACCCTGATCAATGCCCAGGGCCGGTTGAAGAGCGAAAAGGAATTCGGCGACATCGTGCTCAAGAGTGGCACCGATGGCGAGATCGTGCGCCTGTCCGATGTGGCCCGCGTGGAACTGGGCGCAGGCGACTACACCCTGCGTTCGCAGCTGGATGGCAAGAACGCGGTCGGCATCGGTATCTTCCAGTCGCCGGGTGCCAATGCGCTTGAGATCCGTGATGCGGTCATCGGCACCATGGACGAGATGCAGAAGACCATGCCTGCCGACGTGAAGTACGAAGCGGTGTATGACACCACCATCTTCGTGCGCGATTCGATCAAGGCCGTGGTGTCCACCCTGCTCGAAGCCATCGCCCTGGTGGTGCTGGTGGTGATCCTGTTCCTGCAGACCTGGCGTGCCTCGATCATTCCGCTGATCGCCGTGCCGGTGTCGGTGGTGGGTACCTTTGCCGCGCTGTACCTGCTGGGCTTCTCGATCAACACGCTGAGCCTGTTCGGCCTGGTGCTGGCGATCGGCATCGTGGTCGATGACGCGATCGTGGTCGTGGAAAACGTTGAACGCAACATCGAGGAAGGCCTCACCCCGCTGGCTGCGGCCCACCAGGCCATGCGCGAAGTGTCCGGCCCGATCATCGCGATCGCGCTGGTGCTGTGCGCCGTGTTCGTGCCGATGGCCTTCCTGTCCGGCGTCACCGGCCAGTTCTACAAGCAGTTCGCCGTCACCATCGCCATCTCCACGGTGATCTCGGCCATCAACTCGCTGACCCTGTCGCCGGCCCTGGCCGCGCGCCTGCTGAAGCCGCATGACGCCGCCAAGGATGCGCCGACGCGCATCATCGACCGCCTGTTCGGCTGGGTGTTCCGTCCGTTCAACCGCTTCTTCAAGTCCAGCTCGGAGAAGTACGAGCGTGGCGTGTCGAAGATCCTCGGCCGTCGCGGTGCCGTGTTCGTGGTCTACGCGATCCTGCTGGTCGGTACCGGCGTGATCTTCAAGCTGGTGCCGCCGGGCTTCATCCCGACCCAGGACAAGCTGTACCTGATCGCCGGCGTGAAGCTGCCGGAGGGTTCGTCGATCGCGCGTACCGATGAAATGCTGCGCAAGGTCGCCAAGATCGCCCAGGAAACCGATGGTGTTGCCCACACCATTTCGTTCCCGGGCCTCAACGCACTGCAGTTCACCAATACGCCCAACACCGGCGTGGCGTTCATTCCGCTCAAGCCGTTCAACGAGCGCCATGGCCGTACCGCCGCGCAGATCAACGCCGAGATCAACCAGAAGATCGCCGGCCTGCAGGAAGGCTTTGCCTTCGCACTGATGCCGCCGCCGATCCTCGGCCTGGGTAACGGCAACGGCTACCAGATGTTCATCGAGGACCGTGGCAACCTGGGTTACGGCGCGCTGCAGAATGCCGTGCAGTCGATGCAGGGTGCCGTTGCGCAGACCCCGGGCATGGCCTTCCCGATTTCCAGCTACCAGGCCAACGTGCCGCAGCTGGATGCGGAAGTGGATCGCGTGAAAGCCAAGGCCCAGGGCGTGCAGCTCACCGAGCTGTTCGACACCCTGCAGACCTACCTCGGTTCGGCCTACGTCAACGACTTCAACCAGTTCGGTCGTACCTGGCAGGTGATCGCCCAGGCCGACGGCCCGTTCCGCGAGAGCGTCGAAGACATCGGCAAGCTGCGTACCCGCAATGACCGCGGCGAGATGGTGCCGATCGGTTCGATGGTCACCATCAAGCAGACCTTCGGCCCGGACCCGGTGCTGCGCTTCAACGGTTACCCGGCGGCCGATCTGGCCGGTGAAGCCGATCCGCGCCTGCTGTCCTCGGCCGAAGCGATGAACAAGCTGACCGAGATCGCCGACAAGGTGTTGCCGGTGGGCATGACCACTGAATGGACCGACCTGAGCTACCAGCAGGCCACCCAGGGCAAGGCCGCCTTCATCGTGTTCCCGGTGGCGATCATGCTGGCCTTCCTGGTGCTGGCGGCGCTGTACGAAAGCTGGTCGCTGCCGCTGGCGGTGATCCTGATCGTGCCGATGACCCTGCTGTCGGCCCTGTTCGGTGTGTGGATGACCGGCGGTGACAACAACGTGTTCGTGCAGGTCGGCCTGGTGGTGCTGATGGGCCTGGCGTGCAAGAACGCGATCCTGATCGTCGAATTTGCCAGAGAGCTGGAGATGGGCGGCAAGGGCATCGTTGAATCGGCCCTGGAAGCCTGCCGCCTGCGCCTGCGCCCGATCGTGATGACCTCCATCGCGTTCATCGCCGGCACCGTGCCGCTGGTCCTGTCCCATGGTGCAGGCGCCGAAGTGCGCTCTGTCACCGGCATCACGGTGTTTGCCGGCATGCTGGGCGTGACCCTGTTCGGCCTGTTCCTGACCCCGGTGTTCTACGTGGCCCTGCGCAAGTTCGTCACCCGCAACGGCGGTGGCCAGCTGGTGCAGCACGGCGAGCCCACCATTCACCACTGACATGCACCCCGGGGGGGGCGGGGTTGGGGGGGGGGGGGGGGCCCCCCACCAACACGGGGGTACAAACAGAC
>NZ_JACVTT010000073.1:0-24789 GCF_016624665.1 Stenotrophomonas sp. S39
CCCGAACGCCCAGCCGCCAGCGGCTGGGCCGGACCCCGGAGGGGGGGTTTAGGGCGTCCCCGCACACCCACAGTGCCCCGCCATCCCACGGAATGCCGCTTCGGCTTTTGAAGTTGACGTTGCCTCTGCAGGTGCAGGGCGCAGCCCTGCCGAAAACACAAAAAAAAACAGCAGGCCGGAGCCTGCTGTTTCGGTGTAATGGTGCGCCCGGAGAGATTCGAACTCCCGACCGCCTGGTTCGTAGCCAGGTACTCTATCCAACTGAGCTACGGGCGCGCGGTACACAATCAATTTTGTTACTACATTTTACTGCATCTTCCAGCGGCGGATGCTGGAAGCCTGTCGAGTGGTGCGCCCGGAGAGATTCGAACTCCCGACCGCCTGGTTCGTAGCCAGGTACTCTATCCAACTGAGCTACGGGCGCCCTGCGACAGGAGCGGAATTATGCGGATGTCGGCGGCTGCCGTCAACGCTTTTGTGAAAATTTTCATTCAACTGAATGAAAAAGTGCTCAGCCACGGCATCCGGCGCCTTCATCCAGGCGAAGTGATCCGCGCGCGTACCCAGTTCCTGCGCGGAAAGCACGCGTATGCGTGAGGCCACATTCGGCAGCTTCGCCAGCAGTGCCTGCATTGATCCGACGGGCGCGAACCAGTCATCGGCCATCAGTACCGCCTGCGCGCTGCCATGGATGCGCGTCAACTGCGCATCGAGGTCTTCGTGCATGCCGACGGCGGCGTAATGGTTGTTCAGGCCCACGCGTGCCCAGTCGGCGATCAGCCCGCGTGCTTCGGTGCCGCCAAAGCCGAGGCGGCGGCCGTGCAGTACCCCTTGCCGGCGCGCGATCCACGGCAGGAAGCGGTAGAACAGCGGCAGCAGCCAGCCGCGCGGCGGCGGAAACACGCGCCAGAACGGCGTGCCGCTGGCCGCCAACCACAGGCGCTGGAATCGATCCGCAGTGCGGCCGGCATGCAGGCAGGCCAGTTGCCCGCCCAGGCTGTGACCGCCGATGATCCATGGGAGCGCAGCCTCTTCTTCGTCTTCGCGGCCCAGCACGGCCTGGCTGGCCGGCAGGTCCTGTTCGAGGATTTCGCGGTAACCCCAGTCCGCCGTGCGCGAAGGGCGCAGGGAGCTGCTGCCGTTGCCGCGCCACTCATGCAGGTAGACGGCGATGCCGCGTGTGGCCAGTGCCTGCGCCAGTGGCACGTAGTGGCGTGCGGCCACGCCCAGTGCCGGCAGCCACAGCAGGCGTGCCAGTGGCCGTGGCGGCACGCAGGCGATGATTTCGTAACGGTGGCCATCGCCGCTGTCCACGGCGATCGTGCGCGGCGTATCGATCATGCGTGGGGTGCCGCGCCGAAGTGGTCCAGCACGAGCACCTCGCTGCGGCCGGGCGCGTACCCCTGCTGCAGGCCGCGTGCCACGTAGTCGATGCCGGCTTCGCAGGCGTTGGCCAGGCTGAGCCCGTTGCACAGCTGTGCGGCGATGGCCGAGGCCAGCGTGCAGCCGGTGCCGTGTGCATCCAGCGGCAGCCGTGCGTGGATGAATTCCTCGCTGCTGACGCCGTCGAAGTAGCGGTCGATCACCCGGTTGCCTTCGTGCAGGTGGCCCCCCTTCAGCAGGACGGCGCCGGCCCCCATGTCCAGCAGGGCGGCGGCAGCCTGCTCGGCCTGGTCGGCGTTGCTGATGCTGCGGCCGACCAGCAGTTCGGCTTCGGGGGTGTTGGGCGTGATCAGCGTGGCCAGCGGTATCAGCCGTTCGCGCATGGCCTGCAGCGCGCTGTCTTCCAGCAGGCGCGCGCCGCTGGTGGCGACCATCACTGGATCGAGCACCACGTGTGCCGGGCGGCGTTGTTCAAGCACGTCGGCGACGGTGTGGATCACCTCCGCATTGGCCAGCATGCCGAGCTTCACCGCGTGGATGTCGAAGTCATCGAAGCAGGCATCCAGCTGCGCGCGCAGGAAGGCGACCGGCGGCACGTGCACGGCCGTCACGCCGCGGGTGTTCTGTGCAGTCAGCGCCGCGATGGCGGACAGGCCGTGTACGCGATGCGCGGCGAAGGCCTTCAGGTCGGCCTGGATGCCGGCGCCGCCGCCGGAGTCGGAACCGGCGATGGTGAGGACGGAAGCGGGAGTGGTCGGGCTCATGCCTCGATTGTGCCGTGGTCCCGCCTGTGAAAGTAGATCCACGCCATGCGTGGATGCCGCCGGTTCAATGCCGCCAGCGCGCCCACTGCTGGTAGAGCACATAGACGATACCGGTCAGTCCGGTCAGCAGGGCGGGGGCGAGCAGGGCGTCGTAGCGGAAATGCATGAACAACCAGGCACCGAGAATGCCGCCGCCGAGGAAGCCGCTGATGATCAGCCCGCTCAGGGTCAGCCGGCGGACCTGCAGCGGCAGGCCGCGCAGCAGGTGGCCCAGGCCGATGCCGAGGTCGGTGAACATGCCGCTCAGATGGGTGGTGCGCACCACGGCACCGCTGAAGGTGGTGGCCATCGCGTTCTGCAGGCCGCAGGCCATGGCCGCGGCCAGCGCGCCCCAGATCTGCTGCTGCTCGAACAACGGAATGGCGACCAGCAGCAGCGCTGATTCGATCGCCAGGGCCACGCCGTAGCGCCGGCCCAGTTGCAGGGCGCTGTCCTGGATCAGCAGGCCGCTGAGCATCGCGCCCAGCGAGAAGGCGATCAGCAGGCCCCACAGATGGCCGACCGCGCGCCAGTCACCCTGGGCAATCGCCATGCCCAGCTGGCTGGTGCTGCCGGTCATGTGGCTCACCGCCTGGTGCTCGAAGCCCAGGAAGCCCACCACGTTGACCATGCCGGCCACACTGGACAACGCGACAGCGCCGATCCAGACCCAGGTGGGCAGGCGGATTCCCATGCCGCCGCCTCAGGGCGACGGCACTTTGCCGCCGTTGAACTGCAGGTCGCTGAAGCTGCCGGTGGCCGGGTCGTACACCGCGCCCCAGAACTGCCGGCCGCCATCGCAGACGCGGATTGCTTCGCGTGCGGGATTGGTGCTGGCATCTTCCGGCAGGTGGAAGGCGTTGATGTAGATCAGCTGCCGGCCGCCACTTTCGATGCCCACGTACTGGCGGTCGAAGTCCAGTACGTGCGGCACCTGTGCTTCCAGCGACGAGAGCTTCGCTTCCATCTGGTCCACCTGCTGCCGGCTCGGCGCCCAGTAGCCGCTCACCCGCCCGGCCTCGCGGCCGGGGCTGGTGCGCGAGCAGGTGTCCAGCACCTGCGCGGCGATGACGGGGCGGGTGACCACCCACGATTGGCCGGTGCGCTCGGCGGTCGGCACGCTGGCCGGGCCGCGCGTGGTGGTGCAGGCGGCCAGTGCGGCTGCGAGGGTGATCGCAGCCGTGGGCAGCAGCAGGCGGGTGGAACGGTTCACAACACCTCCGAAGCGTAATCGGCCAGGCGCGAACGTTCGCCGCGGCGCAGGGTGATGTGCGCACTATGCGGCCAGTTCTTGAAGCGGTCCACCGCGTAGGTCAGGCCCGAGGTGGTTTCGGTCAGGTACGGGGTGTCGATCTGCTCGACGTTGCCCAGGCAGACGATCTTGGTGCCGGGGCCGGCACGGGTGATCAACGTCTTCATCTGCTTCGGGGTGAGGTTCTGCGCTTCATCCAGGATCAGGTAGCGCGACAGGAACGTGCGCCCGCGCATGAAGTTCATCGAGCGGATCTTGATGCGGCTGGCCAGCAGATCGTTGGTGGCCTGGCGGCCCCAGGTGCCGCCTTCCTGGTTGTGGGTAAGCACTTCCAGGTTGTCGGTCAGCGCGCCCATCCACGGCGTCATCTTTTCTTCCTCGGTGCCGGGCAGGAAGCCGATGTCCTCGCCCACGCTGACCGTGGCGCGGGTCATGATGATCTCGCGGTAGCGCTGCTGGTCCATCGTCTGCGCCAGGCCGGCGGCCAGCGCCAGCAGGGTCTTGCCGGTGCCGGCGGTGCCGAGCAGGGTGACGAAGTCGATCTCCGGGTCCATCAGTGCGTTGAGCGCGAAGTTCTGCTCGCGGTTGCGCGCGCTGATGCCCCACACGGCGTGGCTGCCGTGGCGGAAATCATCGACCAGCGACAGCACCACCTTGCCATCGCCGACCACGCGGCTCACGCGCAGTTCGACCTCGTCTTCGCCGGGCAGGTAGACGTACTGGTTCGGGTACCACTCCTCGCCATCCTGCGCGAGGATCTCGTAATGCGTGCGGCCCTTGTCGCTCCAGCTGCGCAGGTCCTCGCCGTGGCGCTTCCAGAAGTCTTCCGGCAGTTCGGTGGCGCCGGTGTAGAGCAGGCTGAAATCGTCCAGCGCGCGGTCGTTCTCGTAGTCCTCGGACACGATGCCGGCGATGGCGGCCTTGATCCGCAGGTTGATGTCCTTGGAAACGAACACCACCGGCAGGTCGGGGGTTTCTTCCTTCAGCGCCAGGATCGCGCCAAGGATGGCGTTGTCCGGGATGACCTTGCCGAAGCTCTTGCCCGCATCGAAATGGCTGGTCTGGAAGCGCAGCTTGCCGGCGCTCTGCTTGCCGCGCAGCTGCAGGCCGTTGGGGCGCTCCAGCGCAATGCCGTCGGCCAGGTTGTCCAGGCCCGATTCCTGCACCAGCTCATTGAGGAAGCGGCTCACCTGGCGGGCGTTGCGGCTCGCTTCGGAGGTGCCCTTCTTGCCGTTGTCCAGCTCCTCGATCACCTGCATGGGCAGGTAGACGTCATGTTCCTCGAACTTGAACAGCGCGGTGGGATCGTGCATCAGCACGTTGGTATCCAGCACGTAGATGCGCTTGCCTCGGGTCATCGTCATTTCCTGGTTACGGACAGGGAAAAACCACCACGACCTGCTGCAGGGCAGGGTGGTGGCGGACACAGTGGGCGTTGGAACTCACTTGGATTGGGCGGCCTTCAGTTCGGCAAGTACGGCGTCGGCATGGCCGGCGACCTTGACCTTGCGCCAGGACTGCACGAGTTGGCTGTCGGGAGAAATCAGGAAGGTGCTGCGTTCGATGCCACGTACCTGCTTGCCGTACATGTTCTTCATCCTGATGACGTCGAAGGCGGTGCACAGCGCTTCGTCGGCATCGCTGATCAGCGGGAAGTTGAAACCCTGCTTGGCGCAGAAGTTGTCGTGCGACTTCACCGAGTCGCGGGAGACGCCGAGCACGATCGCGCCGGCCTTCTTGAATTCCGGCAGCAGCGCGTTGAAGTCGATGCCTTCGGTGGTGCAGCCGGGGGTGCTGTCCTTGGGGTAGAAGTACAGCACCAGCCACTGGCCTGCGTAATCGCCTAGGGTGGACTGGTCGCCGCCGGACAGTGCCAGCGGGAGGGAAAGGGTGGTGCTGTCCAGGGTATCGCCGTTGTTCATGAGGTCCTTCTGTCGAGCCTGGGTTGTTTCTACGACAATTGCATGAAACGCCACGCGCCCGTGAGAGGCGCGCGAAAATCCGCACGTCCGGTCAGAATTTCATCGGGTCCATGATCGCGTCCAGGTTCAGGTGGTCGCAGAACTCGAGGAAATCGTCGCGCAGCGCGGCGATGTGCATGTTGGCCGGCACGCCGATGGTGACCTGCGCGCTGAACATTTCAGCACCGGTCTGCATGGCGCGGTAACGCGTGCTCTGCAGGGTCTCGATGGTGATGCCCTGGCGGTCGAAGAAATCGGCCAGCTGGAACAGGATGCCCGGCTTGTCGGCAGCGATCACTTCGACGATGTACGGCAGCAGGTTGGACTGCGCCTGCTTGGCCTCGGTGCGGTACCAGACCAGCTTCAGGCCTTCCTCGCGCTCGAGCCGGGTCAGCATCGCTTCCAGCTTGGCCACCGAATCCCAGGAGCCGGTGGCCAGGGCGGTGACCGAGACATCGCGGCCGACCGTGGCCAGCCGAGCGTCCACCAGATTGCAGCCACTGTCGGCAATGCGGCGGGTGACGGACAGCAGGGGGGACTCCGGATGCGTCGTGTAGGCGTTGATCAGGAGGTGGTTTTCGCTCGGCGCGGGGCGCGGGGTGGTGTCGGTCAAGGCGATTCCGGGTAATGCATGGGTGAGTCTGAATGCCCGCCGGGGGCGGGAATCCACCGGTGTCCAGCATACTTGCCCGTGCTTTCGCGCCGCAAGTAACATTCAGGTGCCCCCGGCCTGTCGTGGCGGGCGTTTTCCCTCCCCAGCCAAGAGCAGCACGTCCTTGTCCCTTTCCGGCCTCATCACCGCGCTGGCGACCCCGTTCCGGGCCGACGGCTCCCTCGACCCCGACGGTTGGCAGCGCCTGCTGCACCTGCAGCTGGAGGGCGGCGTCCAGGGCGTCGTCGTTGCCGGCTCGACCGGCGAAGCAGCCACCCTGTCCGATGCGGAGTACGACCAGCTGCTGGCCAGCGCCGTCGAGCACATCGCCGGCCGCGTCCCGGTCCTGGCCGGCACCGGCCTGTCCGGCACCGCCAAGACCATTGAACAGACCCGCCGCGCCGCCGCGCTCGGCGCCACCCACGCCCTGGTGGTGACCCCGCCGTACGTGCGGCCCACCCAGGCCGGCCTGATCGCGCACTACCGCGCCGTGGCCGACCAGGGCGGCCTGCCGGTGGTGCTGTACAACGTGCCCGGCCGCACCGGCTGCGACATGCAGCCGGACACCGTGGCCGAGCTCGCCAGCCACCCGAACATCGTCGCCATCAAGGAAGCGGTGGGCGACATGGGGCGCGTGCAGGCCCTGCTTGCCCTGGCGGGTCCGGAGTTCGCCGTGCTCAGTGGCGATGACGGCACCGCCGCCCGCTCGATCCAGGCCGGCATGGCCGGGCTGATCTCGGTCGGTTCCAACGTGCTGCCCGGTGCCTACCGTCGCATGTGCGCGCTGGCTGCCGCCCACGAACATGACGCCACTGAATCCTGGGATGCGCGCCTGCAGCCGTTCCATGATTTCTGCGGTGTCGAACCCAACCCGATCCCGGTCAAGGCGCTGCTGCGCCGCATCGGCATCGGCCATGACCTGCGCCTGCCGCTGCTGCCGCTTTCGGCCGCACACCAGCCCGCGGCCGACCATCTCGCCGGCGACATCGCCGCCCTTGAAGCCCTTTCCAGCCACTGACCTGTTGTCGTGGCCTGATCCAGGAGATCCACATGCGTCAATCCGTTTCCACTGTCCGCGTGCTGTCCTACGCCCTGCTTGCCATCGCCGTCGCCGCCGGCACCACCGGTTGCTTCAAGCGTGGCGCCAAGGGTGATTACGCTCTGGCGCCCGAAATGCGTCCGCTGGAAGTGCCGCCGGATCTGAACGTCCCGGCCGGTGCCGGTGGCAACCAGGTGCCGGCGCTGAGCTCGGCCACCAAGCCGGCCGCTCCGGCCGCCGCCGCCCCGGCCGCTGGCAACAGCGGTTTCACCATCCCGGGCAGCAAGGAAGAGGCCTTCGGCAAGGTCGGCACCGCGCTGGAAGGCGTGGAAGGCCTGACCATCGCCAGCCGCGCGCAGCTGCTGGGTTCGTATGACGTGGCCTATGAAGGCAGCAACTTCCTGGTCCGCGTGGTCGCCGTCGATGCCGGTGCCTACATCTCCGCGGTCGACCCGCGTGGCCTGCCGGCCACCGCCGAAGCCCCGGTGAAGCTGATTGCCGCACTGAAGGCGAAGCTGGCGCAGTAAGCGCGGTCGAGGTTCCGCCGGGCATGGCCCGGCGCTACCTTCCGCTCTGGTAGACGCCAACCTTGGTTGGCGCCACCCACAAAAAAGGGCGCCCAGGGCGCCCTTTTTTCGTTGCTGCAGCAGGCGCGCCTCAGCGCTCCAGCAGCGGCAGCTTGTCCGGCTTGCCGTCCCACTCGCCAGCGTCGGCGGGCGGATCCTTGCGCACGGTCAGCACCGGCCACTCCTTGGCGAGCTCGGCATTGAGGCCCACGAACACTTCCTGGCCGGCCGGGACATCGTCCTCCGGGAAGATCGCGTTGACCGGGCACTCCGGCTCACAGAGGGTGCAGTCGATGCACTCGTCCGGGTCGATCACCAGGAAGTTCGGGCCTTCGTGGAAGCAGTCCACGGGGCACACTTCCACGCAATCGGTGTGTTTGCACTTGATGCAGTTTTCGGTGACGACAAAGGGCATAAGGGGGGAGGCAGATCCGTCTTCAAGCGGACAATTCTAGAACAGGTTGAACGCGCGCGCTGCCGTTGGGCCAACCGGCACCGTGCGCAGTGGCGATTCTGGACAGGTGGCGAGGGTGTGCGGCCACCGCGCAGCGGCACTTTGCGGCACTGCACATTGCCAAGCCGGGGAAGCCCCCGGCAGACTCGATGTCCATCGGTGGACAAATGACGGTGAAGCGGTGCGGATCGCAGGGACGGGCAGGGCATGAGCGTGTATCTGGGCATCGACGCCGGCACGCAGAGCGTGAAAGTGATCGCCTACGACGCGGCGGCGCGCGCGGTGCTGGCGCAGCAGGCCCGGCCGCTGGAGCTGTCGGCGACAGCCGACGGTGGCCGCGAGCAGAACGCCGCCGATTGGGTAAAGGCGCTGGTCGAGGCGATCCAGGCCCTGCCCGGGCCGGTGCGCGCGCAGGTGCGCGGGCTGGCGGTGTCCGGCCAGCAGCACGGCTTCGTGCCGTTGGGGCGCGACAACCGCGCGCTGGGCCCGGTCAAGCTCTGGTGCGACACCAGCACCAGCGCCGAATGCGAGGACATCACCGCCACCCTGGGCGGGGCGGCAGCGTGCATTGCCGAGGCGGGCAACGACCTGCGGGTGGGCTACACCGCATCCAAACTGCGCTGGACCCGCCAGCACCGGCCCGAGGTGGATGCGGCCCTGGACGGCATCGCCCTGCCGCACGACTACCTGAACCTGTGGCTGACCGGGCAGCGCTTCATGGAGGCCGGTGACGCCTCCGGCACGGGCTGGCTGGATGTGCGCCGGCGCGACTGGTCTCCGGCGATGCTGGCTGCCACGGATGAGCGGCGTGACCTGGCGGCGCTGCTGCCGCCGCTGGTCGGCCCGGAGCAGGGCTTTTCCCTGCTGCCGGCGGTCGCCGCACTGCTGGGGCTGCCGCCCGGCATCCGCGTGGCAGTCGGTGGCGGCGACAACATGATGGCGGCGATCGGCACTGGTGCGGTGCGCGAGGGGCGGCTGAGCATGAGCCTGGGTACCTCCGGCACGTTGTTCGCCTGGAGCGCCACGCCCTGCGTCGATGCGCAAGGGCGCTGGGCCGCGTTCTGCGCTTCCGACGGCGGCTGGCTGCCGTTGATCTGCACGATGAACTGCACGATCGCCACCGGCCAGGTCGCCGCGCTGCTGGGTCAGTCGCCCTCGCAGTGCGAAGACCTGCTGGCACAGAGCGCGCCGGGTGCCGATGGGCTGGTGATGCTGCCGTTCTTCAATGGCGAGCGCAGCCCCGACCTGCCACTGGCGCGCGGCGCCCTGCACGGGCTGGACCTGCACAACCTGACCCCGGCCAACCTCTACCGCGCCGCGATGGAGGGCGCCAGCTACAGCCTGCGGCTGGGCCATGACGCGCTGGTCGAAGGTGGCCTGCATGGGCAACGCCTGGTGCTGACCGGAGGCGGCGCCAACAGCCCGGCGTGGCGCCAGCTGATCGCCGACCTGTTCCAGCTGCCAGTGGTCGTGCCGGTGCAGGCCGAAGGTGCGGCCTTCGGTGCCGCGCTGCAGGCCCTGTGGCTGTGCGAAGGGCAGGGCCGGGCGCTGGCCGATCTGGTCGATGAGCACCTGCAGTTCGATGCCGCTCTGGCCGCCCAGCCCGATCCCGCGCGCGCCGCCGCCTACGAGGCCGGCTACCAGCGTTTCGTCCACCACCTGCAGGCGTTGACGCCGCTGTTCCAGCAGCGCCTGCCCTGATCCCGCAGAAGGAAGCATCGTCCATGGCAACCCCGTTCCATGTTGGTCAGCGTGAGTACTTCCCCGGCATCGGCCGCATCCCCTTCGAGGGCCGCGATTCCGACAATCCCCTGGCCTTCAAGGTCTACGACGCACAGAGGCAGATCGGCGGGCGCAGCATGGCCGAGCACCTGCGCTTTGCCGTGGCCTACTGGCACAGCTTCTGCGGCGCCGGCCAGGACCCGTTCGGGCCGGGCACCCGTGCCTACCCGTGGGACCACGGCGCTACCGCGCTGGCCCGTGCCGAGGCGCGCTGCGATGCGGCCTTCGAGTTCTTCACCAAGCTGGGCGTGCCGTTCTGGTGCTTCCATGACGTGGACCTGGCGCCGGACGCTGACGACATCGGCGAGTACCGCGCCAACCTCGCGCACATGGTCGAGCTGGCCGGCCAGCGCCAGCAGCAGACCGGCATGCAGCTGCTGTGGGGCACCGCCAACCTGTTCTCGCACCCGCGCTACATGAATGGTGCAGCCACCAACCCGGACTTCGCCGTGGTTGCGCGCGCGGCGGTGCAGGTGCGTGCGGCGCTGGAGGCCACCGTGGCACTGGGCGGCAGCAACTACGTGTTCTGGGGTGGCCGCGAAGGCTATGCCTGCCTGCTCAACACCGACATGAAGCGCGAACAGGCGCACCTGGCCCGGTTCCTTGCCGCGGCCCGCGACCATGGCCGCAGCATCGGCTTCCAGGGCACCTTCCTGATCGAGCCCAAGCCGATGGAGCCGATGCACCACCAGTACGACTTCGACAGCGCCACCGTGGTCGGCTTCCTGCGCGAGCACGGGCTGGACGGCGATTTCAAGCTGAACATCGAGGCCAACCACGCCACCCTGTCCGGGCATACCTTCGCCCACGACCTGCAGGTGGCTGCCGATGCCGGCCTGCTGGGCAGCATCGACGCCAACCGCGGCAACCCGCAGAACGGCTGGGACACCGACCAGTTCCCGACCGACCTGTACGACGCCGTCGGCGCCATGCTGGTCGTGCTGCGGCAGGGCGGGTTGGGCCATGGCGGCCTGAACTTCGATGCCAAGGTGCGCCGCGAGTCGAGCGACCCGCAGGACCTGTTCCTGGCCCATATCGGCGGCATGGATGCCTTCGCCCGCGGCCTGGAAGTGGCCCATGCGCTGCTGCAGGCCTCGCCGCTGGAGCAGTGGCGGCGCGAGCGCTATGCCAGCTTCGACCACGGCCCGGGGCAGGCCTTCGCCGCCGGCCAGCTCAGCCTGGACGACCTCTGCGCGCATGCGCAGCAGGCCGGCGAACCGCGCCAGCGTAGCGGCCGGCAGGAAGCCTATGAGAACCTGCTGAACCAGTACCTGCTGCGCTGAGCGGCCGGCCCACCCCTTTCGCGGAAGACCCAATGTCCACAGCGATTCCTGCAAACGCCGGCACGCGCGGCGAAAACACCGCCTTCATCGTCCTGATCAGCTGCGTGGCCACCCTGGGGGGCTTCCTGTTCGGCTTCGACAGCGGCGTGATCAACGGTACGGTCGACGGCCTGCGCCAGGCGTTCAATTCCAGCGAGGCCGCGCTCGGCTTCGAGGTGGCGTCGATGCTGCTGGGCTGCGCGATCGGTGCGTTCGTGGCCGGGCGCCTGGGCGACCTGCTGGGCCGGCGCAGCGTGCTGATCATTTCGGCGGTGCTGTTCCTGCTGTCGGCGCTGGGCGCGGGCGCGGCGCATGCCTCGTGGCTGTTCGTGGCCGCGCGCATGGTCGGCGGCTTCGCGGTGGGCGCGGCCAGCGTGATGTCGCCGGCCTACATCGCCGAAGTGGCCTCGGCGCGCTACCGCGGCAAGCTGGCCACGGTGCAGCAGATGGCCATCATCAGCGGCCTGTTCGCGGCGTTCCTCAGCAATTTCCTGCTGGCGCGCGCCGCCGGTGCCTCCACCGAGGTGCTGTGGCTGGGGCAGGAGGCGTGGCGCTGGATGTTCTGGATGCAGGCGATTCCGTCGCTGCTGTTCCTGGTGCTGCTGCTGGCCATCCCGGAAAGCCCGCGCTTCCTGGTGGCCAAGGGGCGCCAGGCGCAGGCCGAGGCGGTGCTGGTGAAGCTGTACGGTGCGGACGAGGCGCGGGCCAAGCGCAGCGAGATCGAGGGCAGCCTGGCCCAGGACCAGCACCGGCCGAGCTTTGCCGACCTGAAGGACAAGGCCACCGGCCGCCTGCGCAGCATCGTCTGGGTGGGTATCGGCCTGGCGGTGCTGCAGCAGCTGGTGGGCATCAACGTGGTGTTCTACTACGGCGCGGTGCTGTGGCAGGCGGTGGGCTTCTCGGAAAATGATGCGCTGCTGATCAACGTGCTGTCCGGTGCGCTCAGTATCGGTGCCTGCCTGGTGACGGTGCTGCTGATCGACCGCATCGGCCGCAAGCCGCTGCTGTGGGTCGGCTCGGTGGGCATGGCCGTTGCGCTGGCGCTGATGGTGGTGGCCTTTGCCAGCGGCAGCCTGGTGGATGGCAGGCTGCAGCTGTCCGACGGCATGGGCCGGCTGGCGCTGGTGGCCGCCAATGTCTACGTGGTGTTCTTCAACATGTCGTGGGGCCCGGTGATGTGGGTGATGCTGGGTGAGATGTTCCCGAACCAGATCCGCGGCTCGGCGCTGGCGGTGGCCGGCGCGGCGCAGTGGACGTCGAACTTCGCCATCACCGTCACCTTCCCGATGCTGCTGGCTGGCATCGGCCTGGCCGGCGCGTACGGCATCTACACCGTGGCGGCCTTCCTCTCGATCTTCTTCGTGGTCCGCTACGTCCGCGAAACCAAGGGCAAGGAACTGGAGCAGATGGAAGGCTGACGCGCTTCGGCTTCGGAGGCGCTGCGTTCGCGCCTCCCGGCTACGTGGGGGAGGGGGCAGGCCGCCCTCTCCAGGACACGCAAAATCCCCTCCATGGTGCTCGATGGCGCCATCCATGGCGCCAACGGTCCTGGAGAGGGCGGCCTGCCCCCTCCTGACAGTTTCATGGTGTGTGCGGCAGCTGCGGGCTGCTTGCCGATGGCTGCCGCAGTGCGCGATCAACTGTACGGAGACGGTGGGGTCACCCAGGCCAGGACCGCAGGCGCCATGGATGGCGCCTACGAGCCCCCATGGATGGGTTAACGGCGTGTCCTGGCCTGGGTGACCCCACCGGCTCATGCCGATAACAGGGAGGCGCCACAGCGACCAAGCACCCGCAGCCATCAAACCCCGGAAAACAGAAAAGCCCGCACGAAGGCGGGCTCTTTCGGTTCCTGCTGCGGCGACTGGTGCTCCCTAGGGGACTCGAACCCCTGTTTTAGCCTTGAGAGGGCCACGTCCTAACCACTAGACGAAGGGAGCAGTGTGTCGCTGCCGGGGCAGGAGCGCTAGTATATGCACCTCGATGCCATTGGGCAATCCCGAAACTTCAACCGGAAGCGCCAACATCATTTCCTCTGCTCCATCACCGTTCAGCCTGCGCGTCATCCCGCGCGACCAGCACACGATCTCCCGCAAGGACATCAGCCCCAATGCTTTGCGCGTGCTGTACCGCCTGCGCGATGCCGGTTTCGGCGCCTACCTTGTCGGTGGCGCGGTGCGCGACCTGCTGGTCAATGGCCGCCCCAAGGATTTCGACGTGGCCACCGACGCCACGCCCGAACAGGTCAAGCAGCTGTTCCGCAACTGCCGCCTGATCGGCCGCCGTTTCCGCCTGGCCCACGTGGTCTTCGGCCGCGAGATCATCGAAGTCGCCACCTTCCGCGCCAACAGCGATGACGGCAGCGGCGACCGCGAAATGGAAAACGGCATGCTCGTGCGCGACAACGTGTACGGCACCATCGAAGACGATGCCGTCCGCCGCGACTTCACCTGCAATGCCCTGTACTACGCCATCGAGGATTTCTCGGTGCGTGATTACACCGGCGGCTTCGAGGACGTGCAGGCACGCCTGATGAAGCTCATCGGCGACCCGGTGCAGCGCTACCAGGAAGACCCCGTGCGCATGCTGCGTGCGGTGCGCCTGGCCGCCAAGCTCGGTTTCCAGATCGAAGAAGGCACCGCCGCACCGATCCCGCACCTGGCCAACCTGCTCAACGAGGCCGCCCCGGCGCGCCTGTTCGAGGAAGTGCTCAAGCTGTTCCTGTCCGGGCACGGCGTGGCCAGCTTCGAAGGCCTGGAACGCTACGGTCTGTTCGACGTGCTGTTCCCGGAAAGCGGCAAGGCACTGAAGTCCAACCGCACCGGCGCGCTGCGCCGCATGCTGGTGGAAGGCCTGGCCAACACCGATGCACGCGTGGCCAACGACGAGCCGGTCTCGCCGGCGTTCCTGTTCGCGCTGCTGCTGTGGCCGGCCTACTGCCGCGCCCAGGCCAGCCTGCTCAAGCAGGGCGTGGCCCCGGAAGAAGCGCAGCGTCGCGCCGCCGACCGGGTCACCGTGCAGCAGCTGAGCACCATCGCCCTGCCGCGCCGCTTCTCGCTGCCGATGCAGGAAATCTGGCTGCTGCAGGCGCGCTTCAGCTCGCGCCAGCGCAAGCGCGTGTTCCGCACGCTCACCCACCCGCGCTTCCGCGCCGCGTTCGACTTCCTGGCCCTGCGCCAGGTCGCCTCGGCCGAGCACGAAGCCGACGTGGCGTTCTGGCGCGAAGCACAGGCGCAGTCCGGGCATGAGCTGGAATCCTCGCTGGATGCCATGCACACCGACGGTGGCGACGAGGAAGGTGGGGCACCGCGCAAGCGTCGCCGCCGTCGTCGTCGTACCGGTGCTGCCGGCGGCGGCGCTGCCGAGTAAGCCATGACCCTTGCCTGGATCGGCCTGGGGGCCAACCTGGGTGACGCGGCCAGCACCGTCCGCGCGGCCATCGCCGCGCTGGATGGGCTGCCCGGCACGCAGCTGCGGCAGGCGTCGCGCCTGTACGCCACGCCGGCCTGGGGCAATGAAGACCAGCCGCCGTTCGTCAATGCGGTGGCTGCGGTCGAGACCTCCCTGGCCGCCGGCGATCTGCTGCAGGCGATGCTGGCGCTGGAGCAGCAGTTCGGCCGCGTGCGCGATCCTGCCGTGCACTGGGGCCCGCGTGCGCTGGACCTGGACCTGCTGCTGTACGGCGCGCAGGTGCTGGACGAGCCCGGCCTGCAGGTGCCGCATCCGTACCTGCACGAGCGCGCCTTCGTGCTGGTGCCACTGGCCGAAATCGCGCCGCAACTGACAATTCCTGGCCATGGCCGCGTGCAGGATGCAGTGATGCGGCTCGATGCCTGCGGGATCGCGCCGATAGGGTGATAATGACCGGGTTATCTCCCCCGGTTATCAGCACATGAGCACCCACGCAGACAGCAAGCCCTGGACCGTTCCCGCCCTGGCCGAGGCCAAGCGCAATGGCCAGAAGCTGGTCATGTTGACCGCCTACGACGCTGGCTTCGCCCGCACTTTCGACGCCAATGGCGTGGACCTGATCCTGATCGGCGATTCGCTGGGCATGGTCGTGCAGGGCCATGATTCGACCCTGCCGGTGACGGTGGCCGACATGGTCTATCACACCCGTGCGGTGTCCCGCGTGCTGCAGCGTGCGCTGCTGGTGGCCGACCTGCCGTTCGGCGCCGACGCCACCCCGGAACGCGCGCTGGACGCTTCGCTGCAGCTGCTGCAGGCCGGTGCGGAGATGGTCAAGATCGAAGGTGCCGGCTTCAAGGTCGACATCGTGCGCTACCTCGTCGAGCGCGAGATTCCGGTGTGCTCGCACCTGGGCCTGACCCCGCAGTCGGTGCTGCGCCTGGGCGGTTTCAAGATCCAGGGCCGTGGCGATGCCGCGCGCCAGCTGGTGGAAGACGCCAAGGCCGTGGCCGCGGCGGGTGCAGCGTTGATCGTGCTCGAATGCATGCCGACCCCGGTCGCTGCTGAAGTGACCGCTGCCGTCGACGTGCCGACCATCGGTATCGGTGCCGGCCCGCACTGCGATGGCCAGGTGCTGGTGCTGCACGATTTCATCGGCCTGGACAGCGGCCACCGCCGTCCGAAGTTCGTCAAGGACTTCCTGGCCGAAGGCGGCTCGGTGGCCGGTGCCACCCGCGCCTACGCCGACGCCGTGCGCGACGGCAGCTTCCCCGACGAACAGCACGCCTACGCCCAATGATCCAGACCTTCAACGAGCTCGGCGCGCTGCGCGAGCAGATCGCGCAGTGGAAGCAGCAGGGCCTGCGCGTGGCACTGGTGCCGACCATGGGCAACCTGCACGGCGGCCACCATTCGCTGGTGAGCCTGGCGCGCCAGTATGCCGACAAGATAGTGGCCAGCATCTTCGTCAACCCGACCCAGTTCGGGCCGAACGAGGACTTCAGCCGCTACCCGCGCACGCCCGAGGCCGACGTGGCCGGGCTGGAGCAGGTCGGCTGCGATGCCGTATGGCTGCCCAGCGTCGAGGCGATGTACCCGCTGGGCGTCGAAAAGACCACGCAGATGCACGCCCCGGGCGTGAGTGAAGTCCTGGAGGGCGCCAGCCGCCCGGGCCACTTCGATGGCGTCTGCACGGTTGTGGCGCGCCTGTTCCTGCAGGTGCAGCCGGACGTGGCCGTGTTCGGCCGCAAGGATTACCAGCAGCTGGCCGTGATCAAGCAGATGGTGGCCGAGCTGTCGTTCCCGATCCAGATCGTCGGTGCCGAGATCGTGCGTGACGACGATGGCCTGGCCAAGAGCTCGCGCAACCAGTACCTGGACGCCAGCCAGCGCCCGCTGGCGACCACCCTCCACCGCACCCTGCTGGGCATGCGCGAAGGTTACGTGGCCGGGCAGGCGCGCGCGCAGATCGAGGCTGATGCCACAGCCGCGCTGCAGGCCGCCGGCTTCCAGGTCGACTACGCAGTGCTGCGCACCCCCGAGCTGGCCGAGCCGACCTTCGACGGCGGTGGCCGGGTGGCGCTGATCGCCGCCCGCCTGGGCAGCACCCGGTTGATCGACAACCTGGAATTCTGAGTTCCGCCCGCAGGAGCGCCGGGCCTGGCCCGGCGCTACCTGAACGGGTTGCCGGCTGTGATGCCCCGCGCTGCGCGGGTGCTAGAATCCCCGCTTTCCTTTGCGTTGTGCCGTGCCATGCATCTGTCCCTGCTGAAGACCAAGATCCACCGCGCCACCGTCACCCATTCCGAGCTGAACTACGAAGGCTCGATCGCCATCGACGACAACCTGCTGGCTGCCACGGGCATCCGCGAGTTCGAGCAGGTGCACATCTGGGACGTGACCAACGGTGCGCGCTTCTCGACCTACGCCATCCGTGCCGAAGCCGGCAGCGGCGTGGTGTCGCTCAACGGTGGCGCTGCACGCCACGTGCAGGTCGGTGACATCATCATCATCGCGGCGTTTGCCAGCATGACCGAGCAGGAAGCCGACAGCTTCAAGCCGAAGCTGGTGTACGTGGACGGCAACAACCAGATCACCCACACCAACGACACGATCCCGACCCAGGCCGCATGACAACGAACAACGGATTCGACTCGCTGCATTCCCACGCCCAGCGCCTGAAGGGCGCAAGCATCCCCAGCCTCCTCGCCGCCGAACCCGGCCGCGTGCAGGACCTGGCGCTGCGGGTCGGTCCGTTGTACGTCAACTTCGCCCGGCAGAAATACGATGCCGCGGCGCTGCAGGCGTTGCTGGCACTGGCCGCCGACCGTGATGTCGGCGGTGCCATCACCCGCCTGTTCCGTGGCGAGCAGGTCAACCTGACCGAAGGCCGCGCCGCACTGCACACCGCGCTGCGCGGCGATGTGGTCGATGCGCCGGTGGCGGCCGAGGCCTATGCCACCGCGCGCGAAATCCGCCAGCGCATGGGCGTGCTGGTCCGCGCGCTGGAAGACAGCGGCGTGACCGACGTGGTCAGCGTGGGCATCGGCGGTTCCGATCTGGGCCCGCGCCTGGTGGCCGATGCGCTGCGCCCGGTCAGCGGTGCACGCCTGCGCGTGCATTTCGTGTCGAACGTGGACGGCGCCGCCATGCAGCGCACGCTGGCCGCGCTGGATCCGGCAAAGACCGCTGGCATCCTCATTTCCAAGACCTTTGGTACCCAGGAAACCCTGCTCAACGGGCAGATCCTGCACGACTGGCTGGGTGGCAGCGATCGCCTGTACGCGGTCAGTGCCAACCCCGAGCGCGCGGCCAAGGCCTTCGCCATTGCCGCCGATCGCGTGCTGCCGATGTGGGACTGGGTCGGGGGCCGCTATTCGCTGTGGTCGGCCGTTGGTTTCCCGATCGCGCTGGCAATCGGCTTCGAACGTTTCGAGCAGCTGCTGGACGGCGCCTCGCAGATGGACGCGCACGCGCTGGATGCGCCGCTGGAGCGCAACCTGCCGGTGCTGCACGGCCTGACCGACATCTGGAACCGCAACGTGCTGGGCCATGCCACGCACGCGGTGATGACCTACGACCAGCGCCTGGCGCTGCTGCCGGCCTACCTGCAGCAGCTGGTGATGGAAAGCCTGGGCAAGCGCGTGCAGCGCGATGGCCAGCCGGTCACCACCGACACCGTGCCGGTGTGGTGGGGCGGGGCGGGCACCGATGTGCAGCACAGCTTCTTCCAGGCGCTGCACCAGGGCACCAGCATCATCCCGGCTGATTTCATCGGCTGCGTGCACAACGATGATCCGTACACGGTCAACCACCAGGCGCTGCTGGCCAACCTGCTGGCGCAGACCGAGGCGCTGGCCAACGGCCAGGCCAGCGACGACCCGCACCGTGATTACCCGGGCGGTCGCCCGAGCACGCTGATCCTGCTCGATGCACTGACCCCGCAGGCGCTGGGCGCCCTGATTGCCATGTACGAACACGCCGTGTACGTGCAGTCGGTCATCTGGAACATCAACGCCTTTGACCAGTTCGGCGTCGAGCTGGGCAAGCAGCTGGCCAGCGGCCTGCTGCCGGCACTGCAGGGCGAGGATGTGGCGATTGCCGATCCGATGACCCGCGAGATCCTGGCGCAGCTGAAGGGCTGATGCTCTGGTAGTGCCGGCCGCTGGCCGGCATCCAGGCGATGCTTCTTTCTGTAGAGCCGAGCCATGCTCGGCTATAACGTGCGCGGTACTTCTATGGTTGCCGGCCTGCGGTCAGCGATTTGATGGCATGTTCCTGGTCCGTTTTGGCATCAGACGAGAAGACGTGGAGTCCAATCGATGAATAGCGGTGTTGTCGAATTCAATGGCGATGAGTCCGAATATCTGAATTGGTTGAACGAGAATCCGACGGGATTCGTGGTGAACACCACGCGATCAATGTCCCCCGCATACTTTCTGCTGCACCGTGCGAATTGCAAGGCGATCAGTAGCCAAACTTCTGGCAAGAAGTTCACCAGCAGGAACTACATAAAAATATGTGCTGGTCGGGTTGCGCAACTTCGTGTGTACATGGAGGCGCGTAAGCGTCGAAATTTTTCGGGGTATTGCGGCAGCTGCAATCCAGGGTCTGCAGACGCAGATTTTGAAATCGATCAATTCGACAGTGAGGTAGCCAAGGCGCTGAAGGATGGTGCTGCGGCGCGTGCCAAGCGTCTGAAGCTTGCATGCAAGAAGCCGGATCAAGTTCAGGTCGTTGTTACGCAGTTCAAGCGGAATCCTGATGTTGTAGCTGAGGCTCTGTTCCGAGCCGATGGACGTTGCCAGTGTTGCGGCAATCCCGCGCCGTTCAACCGCACGAAGGATGGCAGCCCCTATCTTGAGGTTCATCATCGCAAGCGGTTGGCCGATGGCGGGGAAGACAGTGTCGAGAACGCGATTGCTCTGTGCCCGAACTGTCATCGCCAACAGCATTTCGGTGAGAAGACGATTTGACGAGCTGCGCGGACCGCAATCCCAACTGATGCTGCGATCGGACGCGCTTTGGGTGAGTGAGAGCGCTGGTTGCAGGAGTCAGCGCCAACAACGCTTGCGAGCGCTCGGATTGTGACGGTCAGGACAGCCGGCTGGCCATGCCCGGATGTCAGGTTCGCGTAGTCGAGCATGGCTCGACTCTACAAGTCGGTAACGCCGGGCCATGCCCGGCGAACGTGAAGCCTGCCCGGCAGCGCCGGGCCATGCCCGGCGGATACGACGCCGCGTCAGCGGCTCGGGTCGCGTTCCGGGCTTGGCCGCTTGGCCAGCTTGCGCTGCAGCGAACGCCGGTGCATGCCCAGCAGGCGCGCAGCGGCCGATACATTGCCGCCGGTCTCGTGCATCGCCTGCTGGATGTGCTCCCACTGCAGGCGGCTGATCGGCGTCATCGCGTCGGGCACTTCCATTTCGCCGTCGTCGGCCGGGCCATCATCTTCCTCGCCCAGCGCGCGCAGGATCATCGGCACCGTGGCCGGCTTCGGCAGGTAATCATCCGCACCCAGCTTGATCGCCTCCACCGCGGTGGCGATGCTGGCGTAGCCGGTCACCAGCAGGATCCTCATGTCCGCGCGCAGGGCGCGCAGCGGCTGGATCAGCGCCAGGCCCGAATCGCTGCCCAGTTTCAGATCGATCAGCGCGAACGCCGGCGGGTGCTGGCGGGCCAGCGCCAGCGCGCTGGCGGCATCCTGCGCCGTCTGCGTTTCCAGCCCCTTGCGGGCCAGGCTGCGCTGCAGGGTGCGCAGGTACAGTTCGTCGTCGTCGACCAGCAGGCCGAGGGTTGAGGCGCTCATGGGGTTTCCTCGCGTGGAGCCAGTGGCAGGCGGAAGCCGACGCGGCTGCCGGCCCCCTGGGCCGGGCGCATCCACATTTCGCCGTGCAGGCGTTCGATGGTGGCATGGGACAGGGCCAGCCCCACGCCCATGCCTTCACTCTTGCTGCTGCCGAACAGCTTGCCCGGCAGCACGGCGGCGCGCGCGTTGAAGCCGTGGCCGTAGTCGCGCACTTCGCCGATCAGGTCCTCGCCGTCTATGCGCAGCTCCAGGTCCACGCGTGGCCGGCCGGCCTGTTCGCCGGCATCGGCGGCATTGTTCAGCAGCACCATCAGCAGGTGGCCCACGCCGGGGTCGAGCGGCAGGCGCAGCGGCGCGTCGTCGTTGCGGTGCAGGTCGATGGTCGGGCGCACCAGCCGCCATTGTTCCAGCACCTGCTGGGCGCTGGAGTGGCTGCGGCCCGGGCCATCGGTGGTGGCCGGCGCAGCCAGCGCCAGCACGCGCTCGCGGCATTGCACCAGCAGTTCGCGCAGGGTTTCCATGTCCTCGCGCACTTCCGGCTCCTCGCTGCGCTCAGCCACGTCATCGGCCAGCAGGGTCATGGTCGCCAGCGGGGTGTTCAGTTCGTGCGCCACCGAGGCGGCGTGCGTGGCCAGGGCGACGATGCCTTCATTGCGGGCAAACCGCTCGCGCAGCGCGGACAGTTCCAGTTCGCGCACGCGCAGGGCCATCGCCAGGCGGGTGGAGAAGGTCAGCACCACCGCCGCCGACAGCAGGAAGTTGGCCACCACGCCCCAGCGGTTGAGGTCCACCGTATGGAAGTAGCCGGTCGGCAGCGGCTGCCCGAACAGGCCGCTGGCGGCGTAGCCGAGCAGGCAGGCGGTGGCCACGGCCAGCGCCCAGCGCAGGGGCAGGGCGAAGGCGGCCAGCGCGATCAGGATCAGGAACAGCGAGCCGAACGGGTTGGCGATGCCGCCGCTCCAGCCGACCATCCACGTCAGGATGATCACATCGACCAGGATATGGCCGAAGGCGGTCAGGGGTGCGGTGTCATCCGGTTCCGGGCGCAGCTGCGTATACAGGTTGAACACGGCCAGCACCGCGACGCCCGCCCACAGCGGCAGCTGCGGCAGCGGCAGGCCCAGCACCCACGTGGCGACCAGGATCGTCGCGGCCTGGCCGGCCACGGCCAGCCAGCGCAGGCTGCAGAGGGTGCGTAGGAAGGGGGCGTCGGGACCGGTCATTCCCGACCATCGTATGCGTTCACCGGGCAACCTGCCTGCGACAATCGGCCGCAGACGTGCCGATGGCTGAATGGGAATCGCCCGGAATGCAGGGCCGGGCGGTAGAATGCGCCCATGCACGACGCCGTCACCCGCCCGACCCAACCCTCCGATGCCACCGCCTGGTCCCGTCGCCAGACCCATGCCGTCCAGATCGGCGGGGTCACCGTAGGTGGCGGCAAGCCCGTGGTGGTGCAGTCGATGACCAATACCGACACCTCCGACGTGGCCTCCAGCGTGAAGCAGGTGGCCGAGTTGTGGCGGGCCGGTTCGGAAATGGTGCGCCTGACCGTCAACACCGTGGAAGCGGCTGCGGCCATCCCGCGTATCGTCGACAAGCTGGCGATGATGGGCATCGACGTACCGCTGATCGGCGACTTCCACTACAACGGCCACCAGCTGCTGACGGCCGAGCCGGCCTGTGCCGAGGCGCTGGCCAAGTACCGCATCAACCCGGGCAACGTCGGCTTCGGCAAGAAGAAGGACCTGCAGTTCGCCCAGCTGATCGAGTTCGCCATCCGCTACAACAAGCCGGTGCGCATCGGCGCCAACTGGGGCTCGCTGGACCAGGCCCTGGCGGCGAAGCTGATGGACGAGAACAACCATCGCGAACAGCCCTGGGACGCCGGCCGCGTGCTGCGCGAGGCGCTGATCCGTTCGGCGCTGGATTCGGCCGAGCAGGCGGTGGAGATCGGCCTGCCGCGCGATCGCATCATCCTCTCGGCCAAGGTCAGCGGCGTGCAGGAACTGATCGCGGTCTACCGCGATCTGGCCCAGCGTTCGGATTTCGCCCTGCACCTGGGCCTGACCGAAGCCGGCATCGGCAGCAAGGGCATCGTCGCCTCGGCGGCAGCGCTGAGCGTGCTGCTGCAGGAAGGCATCGGCGACACCATCCGCATTTCGCTGACCCCCGAGCCGGGCCAGTCGCGAACGCAGGAAGTGATCGTCGCCCAGGAACTGCTGCAGACCACCGGCCAGCGTGCGTTTACTCCGCTGGTCACCGCCTGCCCGGGCTGCGGCCGCACCACGTCCGAGTTCTTCCAGGAACTGGCCAAGGTGGTGCAGAACCACGTCCGCGAGAAGATGCCGGTCTGGAAGGTGCAGCACCCTGGTGCGGAGAACATGACCCTGGCGGTGATGGGCTGCATCGTCAACGGGCCGGGCGAGTCGCGCCACGCCAACATCGGCATTTCCCTGCCGGGTACCGGCGAAACGCCGGCCGCGCCGGTGTTTGTCGATGGCGAGAAGAAGGTGACCCTGCGCGGCGACAACATCGCCCAGGAATTCGTTGCCCTCATCGACGAATACGTCGAACAGAAGTATGTCCGGATCGCCGGGTAAGCCGGCGATCCTGGCCGCGCCGGAACCGGCGTCCGGCTTCCGACACTGGATGGGGCGCAACGCGTGGCGCCTGGTGCTGCTGTTTGCCGGTGTGCTGCTGCCGCTGGCCGGCTTCGTCGCCCTGGCCGACGAGGTGCACGAGTTCGAGTCGTTCCATTTCGATGCCCCGCTGCTGTGGCAGATGCACGGGTTGCATTCGCCGTGGCTGGACCGGTGCTTCGTGCTGCTGTCGAAACTGGGTTATGAGTGGTTCCTGATCCCGGCCGACGTGCTGATCGTCGGTGCGCTGCTGTGGCGGCGGCGATGGCGCGAGGCGACCTTCGTGGCGGTGTGCTTCGTCGGCTCGGCGCTGCTGAACCTGGGCAGCAAGCAGTTCTTCCAGCGTGA
Source organism: Stenotrophomonas sp. S39 (assembly GCF_016624665.1). NCBI lineage: Bacteria > Pseudomonadati > Pseudomonadota > Gammaproteobacteria > Lysobacterales > Lysobacteraceae > Stenotrophomonas > Stenotrophomonas sp. S39. Next base: position 23,419 of record NZ_JACVTT010000073.1, read on the forward strand.
CCGCCCGAGCCTGTGGGAATCGATCGCGCCCGAATCAACGTTCAGCTTCCCCAGTGGCCATGCGATGGGCACCATGACCCTGGCCGCGACCCTGGTGCTGCTGGCCTGGAACACCCGCTGGCGCTGGCCGGTGCTGGTGCTGGCGCCGCTGTTCAGCCTGCTGGTCAGCCTTTCCCGGGTCTACCTGGGGGTGCATTACCCCTCCGATATCCTCGCCGGATGGTGTGCGGCGCTGGTTTGGGTGGTAGGGTGCTATCTGGTCATGTTCAGTCGCCGGCAACCCTGGCGACACCGCGGTTCGCCGCCAGCAGCGGCCAGCGAAGCGATCGCAACAGGGGAGTGACGTGGATGCCCCTCCGGGGACGTCCATGAAAGAGCAGGTTGTTTCGTTGTAACGGGTTCTGTGGGACAGGGGGCTACATCGATGTGCGAAGAATGTGATGCGCAAGGCAGAACGCCGTTTTTGCGCAGTCGTCGTGCTTGCGATGGTCGGATGCCCTGCCTAGCGTGGCCCGCAATGGCCGCATTCGAAGAGGTACGTGAATGACGATTCGAGTCTACCTGGTGGACGACCACGCGCTGGTCCGCACCGGTATGAAGATGATCCTGTCGGGTGAAGCCGACATCGAGGTGGTGGGCGAAGCCGAGACCGGCGAGGACGGCCTGCGCGAGATCCGCCAGCTGCTGCCGGACGTGGTGCTGTGCGACCTGCACCTGCCGGGCGTCAGTGGCATGGAAGTGACCGAGCGCATCGTACGTGGACACCGTGCCACGCGCGTGGTGATCGTCTCCGTGCTGGAAGATGGCCCGCTGCCGAAGCGCCTGCTGGAAGCGGGCGCGGCCGGTTACATCGGCAAGGGCTGTGACGCGCAGGAGCTGCTGCGTGCGGTTCGTGACGTGGCTGCCGGCCGCCGTTACCTCGGCACCAGCATCGCGCAGAACCTTGCGCTGTCCACGGTGGAAGGCAATGCCTCGCCGTTCGACACGCTCTCGCCGCGCGAGCTGGAAGTGGCGCTGCTGCTGACCCAGGGCCTGCGCCAGGAAGACATCGCACGGCGGCTCAGCCTGAGTGCGAAGACGGTGAACACGCACAAGGCGCGGTTGTTCGAGAAGATGGGGATCAGCGACAACATCGCGTTGGCGCGCATGGCCAGCCAGTACGGGCTGGTGGATCCGGCGCGGCCGCTGTAACGGGTTTCGGCCAACGGCGAAGCCCCTCGCGGTGGTGGTGCGGTTGGATTTCTGGGGTTGGCCCTGAGGAGGGGACCGCGGAATGAAGAAGGAAGGGTAGAGCCGAGCCCATGCTCGGCTGCTTTTCCGGTCCGCTGGCGCGGAGCCGAGCGTGGGCTCGGCTCTACGCCTGTACCGGGG
>NZ_JACVTT010000074.1:0-24106 GCF_016624665.1 Stenotrophomonas sp. S39
TGCGGTGGGGCCCCACCCCCACCCCCCCCCCCCCCCCCCCCCCCCCCCACCATCCCACGGAATGCCGCTCTGGCTTTTGACGTTGCCGTTGCATTGAGCAGGTGCAGGGCGCAGCCCTGCAATAGAACCCCCTACCTCAACTGGCTGTCCTTGCTGCCACGCCGGTTGTAACCGGCATGCGCCTGCTCCTCGTCGTCCAGCGCCTGCTGGCAGGCCACGCACAGCCGCACCCCGGGCACGGCCTGGCGCCGCGCCAACGGAATCGGCGCGTCGCATTCCTCGCAGTGTTCCAAGCCCGGGCCTTCGCGCAGCTGGCGCCGCGCGCGGGCAATCGCATCGTCGACGGTGGCGTCGATCTGGTCCTGGACCGCGCCGTCTCCCGCCCAACCGGTGGCCATGGCCATCCTCCGCAGGTGTGTCGCCTGATATGGGGACGATCCACACCGCCACAAACGGTCGCGCCGGGCCGTGCCCGGCGGTTGTACCGGCCAGTTCAGCCGCGCCTTACCAGACCAGGTCGTCCGGCACCTGGAACTGGGCGTAGTAGGCGTCGTCCTCGGCGTTGCCGGTGGAAATCTCCGCGGTCGAGCCCGGCTGGCCGTGGTCGACGATGATCGCCTCCGGGGCACGCTCGCGCACCTTCTCGGCGGCGGCACGCGGCAGCACCGCGTAGCCCTCGCCCTGGGCAACGATGACCAGCACGCCCACCGACAGCGCCTTGCGCAGCTTGGGGTCGATCAGCAGGGTGCGGATCGCTCCGCCGTCGCTGAAGCGGTATTCGTCGTCGCCCTTGTGGGGCACGGCATGGGCCGTGATGATCTGCTTCGCCTGCGCCTTCTGTTCAAGCAGCTTGGCCTGGGCATTGCGCTCGGCGGCCAGCGCGCGGTCGCGCTCGACCTTCTCGGCGCGGGCGCGTTCAGCTTCACGCTGGACCTCGGCCGAGGTCGATTCGGCCTTGCCCTGCCGGGCCTTGGCCTGCGCGCTCGCGGCAGCGCTGGCCTGCGACTTCTTGGCCAGGCCGGCCTTGAGCAATTGTTCCTGCAGCGCGTTGGGCTTTGCCATGGTCGTTGCGTACCGCGTGTAATCTTGGATGCCCCATTCTACCGACGCCCCGCCGCCCCTGCATGGCAGTCCTGAAGTACCTCACCGGCTATCCCGAACCCCTGGTCGCCCAGGTCAGCGAACTGCTGGCCCAGGGCAAGCTCGGCCCCTGGCTGCAGCAGCGCTACCCCGACCCGCACGAGGTGCGCAGCGACCGCCAGCTGTACGACTACACCCAGGACCTGAAGGACCGTTACCTGCGCAAATCGGTACCGCTCAACAAGGTCTGCTACGACAACACGCTGGAGGTCATCAAGCATGCGCTGGGCACCCACACCGCCATTTCCCGCGTGCATGGCAGCCGCCTCAAGGCCAGCCGCGAGATCCGCATCGCCACCGTGTTCCGCCAGGCGCCGGCGGCCTTCCTGCGCATGATCGTGGTGCATGAACTGGCCCACCTGAAGGAAGCCGACCACAACAAGGCCTTCTACCAGCTGTGCCAGCACATGGAGCCGGACTACCTGCAGCTGGAGTTCGATACCCGCCTGTACCTGACCGAGCTGGCCAACCGCAGCCAGCGCTGACCGGCCGCAGCAGCTACACTGCGCGCCCCCTGACCGACCTGCCCGCCATGGAACCGACCCGCCTCGACAAACGCCTGTCCGCCCTGCTCGGGATCCCGCGCGGCGAAGCGCGCCGCTACATCGAAGGTGGCTGGGTGACGGTCAACGGCGAGGTGGTGGAGCAGCCGCAGCGCCCGGTCGATGAGAGCGCCGTGATCGTGATGGCCGAACAGGCCGAAGACAGCAAGGCCGAGCGGGTCACCATGCTGCTGCACAAGCCAGCCGGCGTCGCCGCCGAGACGCTGTGCGCGCTGGTCAGCAGCGCCACCCGCAGCGAGCTCGATGCCAGCGACATCCGCCCGCTGCAGCGTCATTTCCACGGGCTGCAGCTGGCGGCATCGCTGCCGGCCGCCGACAGTGGCCTGGTGGTGGTCAGCCAGGACCCGGCCACCCTCGCCCACCTGCAGCGCAACCTGGGCCGCACCGAGCAGGAGTACCTGGTGGAAGTGGCCGACGGTGGCCCGGAGCGCGGCCCCTGGCTGATGGCCCGGCTGCAGCACGAATCCGGCGGCGCCAAGGTCAGCTGGCAGAACGAGCAGCGCCTGCGTTTTGCCGGCAAGGGCCTGACCGCCAAGGGACTGCGGACGGCGGTCGGCAACGCCGGCCTGCAGGTTGCCGCGGTTCGCCGCCTGCGCATCGGCCGCGTGGCCCTGGGGCCGCTGCCGCCGGCGCAGTGGCGTTACCTGGGCAGCGACGAGCGGTTCTGATTGCCGCAGTGGTGGCATCCACGCAGGGCGTGGATCTACCATCGATGGCATGAGCCTGCGCAAACCCATGTGGCGACGCGTGCTGCGTGTCGTCGCACTCATCATCGCCGCCCTGCTGGTGCTGGTGCTGTCCGGCCTGCTGCTGGCCGACCACCTGACGCCGCAGGCGCGGGGGCCCGTCTCGCACGTGCTGCCGCTGCAGCCGGCACAGACCGCCATCGATCGCCAGCTGGTGCCCGAACAGGACGCGCGGCCCGGGCAATCGGGCGTGGCGTTCCTCAGCGATGGCATGGATGCATTCGCCGCGCGCGCGAAGATCACCGAACAGGCCGGGCGCAGCCTGGACCTGCAGTACTACATCTGGCACGACGACCTGGTGGGCCACCTGATGGCCAAGGCGCTGTACGACGCGGCCGAACGCGGCGTGCGCGTGCGCATCCTGCTGGATGACATGAATGCCAAGGACAAGGACGCGCTGATGATGGCGCTCGATGCGCACCCCAACATCGAGATCCGCCTGTACAACCCGTTCCGCAACCGCAGCGGCATCGCGCGGACGCTGGAAATGATCCAGCGCGCCTTCAGCGTCAACCACCGCATGCACAACAAGAGCTGGATCGCCGACGGCCGCGTGGCGATCGTCGGCGGCCGCAACATCGGCGAGGAATATTTCAGCGCGCGCAACGACGTCAACTTCCAGGACCTGGACCTGGTGGTGGCCGGGCCTGCGGTGGAACAGGCCAACCGCATCTTCGACGACTACTGGAACAGTGCTGCGGCCATTCCCATCGGCGCGCTGGCCAGCTACACCGATGCGCAGCTGCGCGCCCTGCTGCGCCAGTCCGACCGCGATGCGCTGCACGCCCGGGCGCAACCCTACCTGCAACGGGTCGAGGCGTCGCGTGTGCTGCGCCAGCCGGGCCCGGACCCGCTGCACTGGAGCGCGAGCGTTCGCATCCTGTCCGACCCGCCGATGAAGCATCGCGACGATGCGCGCGATGGCTGGCTGGTCAGCGCACTGGTCGAGGAGCTGCAGTCCACCCGCCATGCCGCGCTGCTGGTATCGCCCTACTTCGTGCCCGGTCGCGATGGCCTGCAGGGCCTGTCGGCGATGGCCGCGCGCGGCGCCCAGGTCGGCGTGGTGACCAATTCGCTGGCCGCCACCGACGTCGCGGCGGTACACGGCGGCTACATGGGCTATCGGGCACCGCTGCTGAAGGCCGGCGTGCAGCTGTACGAACTGAAGGCGCACGGCGAGCCGGGCGAATCCAGCCTGTTCGGCAGCAGTGGTGCCAGCCTGCACACCAAGGCCTTCGTCATCGACGACCGCCGCGGCTTCGTCGGTTCATTCAACCTCGACCCTCGTTCGGCCTACCTCAACACCGAAATGGGCGTGCTGTTCGACGACCCGGTGCTGGGTGCGCGGCTGCGCGAGGAATACCTGCGCCTGGCCGACCCGCTGCACAGCTGGTGGCTTGCGCTCGGGCCGGACGATGACCTGCGCTGGCTGGAGCGGCAGCCACCGCCGCACTGGGTGGGCCGCGAGCCCGGCAGCACCCTGGGCGCGCGCCTGACCGCCCGCGTGATCAGCTGGTTGCCGGTGGAATCGCAGCTGTAGCGCTCATGCCCCGGCCTCGCCGTGCGCGTCATGCATGGCCTCGTCGAGGGTTTCCACGTTGCGCCCGTGCAGGCGCCGCCAGATCCAGCGCAGGGCGTGCGGCGGTGCCGACGGCAGCTGCTCCAGCAGCGCGAGCATGCGCGCCTGGGGGCCGTGGCCGTGCCGGCACAGCAGGCTGGCGGCAGCCGCCGCGCTGCCCAGGCGCAGGCTGTCGGCCAGCGGGCCCTGGGCATCGGCCGCCAGCGCCTGGTGCACCGGTTCGGGCAGGTCCCAGGCTGCGGCCACGCGCTGGGCCAGCGGCAGCGACCAGCGCTGCAGCAGGTCCAGCACCACCTCCGGTGCAACCGTCTCGCCACGCGCCTGCGCTTCCTGCAGCAGCTGGCGCATCACCAGGGCCGCGCCCAGGCCCTGCACCAGGCCCAGCCACTGCGCGGCGAAGGCATCGCCGAAGGTGACCGTGCGCGCATGGTCGGCGGCCGCGCGCGAGGCCAGCAGCGCGTGCTCCCAGATGATCGCGCTGAACTGCGGGAACACCTCGCACTGCACCTGCATGACCGGCTGCACCAGCACGGCACTGATGATCTGCCGCACGCCCTCGGTGCCGACCAGGGTTACCGCCCGCTGCAGGCTGTCCACCGGCCGTTCGTGCACTTTGTAGGCCGGGCTGTTGGCGATGCGCAGCAGGTTGCCGGTCAGCACCGGGTCCTGGCCGATGATCGCGGCCATCACCCGGGCCGAGGCCACCTCGTCGTTGACGGTCTGGATGAGCTGCGGCAACAGCTGCGGGCGCCGCGGCAGTTGCCGGGTCGCCCAGTCGCGGTCCTGCAGGGCGCGGTCCACCGCGTCGGCCAGTGCCGAGGGCTGCCCTTCAGGCAGCTCGCCCACCAGGTGCGGGTACAGCGCCAGCGCATGCAGGCCGCGCTGCAGGTGGGCGGCAATCTCCGCCGGCTGCAGCGCCTCGCCCTGCAGGCTTGCCGCGGCGGCGGCCACGGCCTGCCGCGGTGCCGTGGCCAGCCGCACCGGGTCCGTGCCAGCCCGCCGGGACACCCATTCCACCAGCGTTTGCCACCAGGCCGGCCTCATCCGGGTCGGCCCTGTCGTTGCACTGCTGCTGCCACTGACTGCCCCTGCGCGTTCTTCACATCGGCCACCTGCCGTCGTCGCTGCATCGGCCGCACTTTCATCTTCTTTAACCCGGACCGCTCGCATCTGCACGGCAGATGCCGGGGGAATGGACTAGAATGGCGCCGCGCGACCCGTCCCCCAGCCATGACGACGTCGCTTTTTTTGTTTTGGGACCCTACCGTTCATTGGCAGTTCGCTGCAGTTCGCCGCTGATCGCGCCATCGGAGACGCCATGCTATTCGAAACCCTCGCCACCACCGGCCACGAACAGGTTGTGTTCTGCCACAACCAGGATGCCGGCCTGAAGGCGATCATCGCCATCCACAACACCACCCTGGGCCCGGCCCTGGGCGGCGTGCGCATGCGCCCCTACGCCAGCACCGACGAGGCGCTGGCCGACGTGCTGCGGCTGAGCCGGACGATGACCTACAAGAATGCACTGGCCGGCCTCAACGTCGGTGGCGGCAAGGCCGTCATCATCGGTGACCCGAAGGTGGACAAGACCGAGGTGCTGTTCCGCGCCTTCGGCCGCTACGTCGATTCGCTGGGCGGTCGCTACATCACCGCCGAGGACGTTGGCACCGACGTCAACGACATGGAAAACATCTACCTGGAAAGCCAGTTCGTGACCGGCGTGCACCAGGTCCACGGTGGCTCGGGCGACCCGGCCCCGTTCACCGCCTATGGCGCGCTGCAGGCGCTGATGGCGTCACTGCGCTTCAAGTTCGGCCACGAGGAAGTGGGCAAGACCAGCATTGCCGTGCAGGGCCTGGGCCACATCGGGATGGAACTGGTGAAGCTGCTGCGCGACCGCGGTGCCAAGCTGTACGTGACCGACCTGGACAGCAGCCTGGTCGATCGCGCGGTCAGCGATTTCGGCGCCGAGGCGGTCAAGCCGGACGAGATCCACGAGGTCAACGCCGACGTGTTCGCACCGTGCGCGCTGGAAAGCGCCATCAACGCCGACACCCTGCCGCGCATCAAGGCCAAGATCATCTGCGGCACCGCCAACAACCAGCTCTCCAGCCTGGAGATCGGCGATGAACTGCATGCGCGCGGCATCCTCTATGCGCCGGACTATGCGGTCAATGCCGGCGGCGTGATGAACGTTTCGCTGGAGATCGACGGTTACAACCGCGAACGCGCGATGCGCCTGATCCGCAGCATCTACCACAACCTCACGCGCATCTTCGAGCTGTCGCAGCGCGAGAACATCGCACCGCAGCGGGCCGCCGACCGCATCGCCGAAGCGCGCATCCTGTCGATCGGCAAGCTGAAGATGCCGCTGGGCCGCAGCACTCCGCGCCTGGGCAACCTGCGCGGCGGTTGATACGCCCGGTGACAGGAACAGGGAATGCCGGCCAGCGGCCGGCACTACCTGCATTTCCTGATCAGAACGCCGCGCTGTAGCGCAGCGCCACCTGGCGCAGATCGCCGCGCGGACCGAAGCGCTGGTCGTAGCCGAACGCCAGCCGCGTGTTGCGGCTCAACCACGATTCCACCGACACGCCGAACAGGCCACCGGAACGGGTCGGCTGCAGGCCGGCCATCGGTGCCCATGCATCGACGCCGACGAAGCTCGCGTCCGCATCCAGGCCCTGGCTGGACAGCAACTGCTGCCACTCGGCATAACCGCGCAGCGACCAGCCACGCCATTGCCGTTCGGCGCGCACGCCGGCCAGTGCCTGGCTGCGGCTGCTGATACCGCCCTGCGTGCGCAGGCCGAAGCCCAGCCCGCCCTGTTCGCTGAAACGATCGTTGTCCACGCGCGCGTAGTCGGCGCCCACGTAGGGTGTCAGCGCGGCGCGGGCCGAGCCGAAGCGGTAACCGGTCTCCACGCTGGCCATGCTGAAGCTGCCGCCATAGCGCGCATTGACGCCATACTGGCCGGCCCCCAGCAGCAGCTGGCGGTCGATCTGGCGGGTGAACTGGCCGGCGCCGACCTGCCCCAGTGCGTAGGCGCCACCGCTGCTCCAGCCGGCGTACAGCTGCGCCTGCGATTGCCGGTCACGCCCGCGATCACTGCCCCAGCTGCTGTTGCTGTAGCTGCGCAGTTCGCCGAAGGCAAAGCCCAGCACGCCGTTGCCGCCCATGGCCACGTCCTGGCCCATCATCCAGCCACGGGTGTCGGTGCCGCTGGCCGAGAAGCTGCCCTGGCCGGCATCGCCCAGCGCGTTCTGCCACGAACCGCCCAGCTGCGGCGCGGCCTGCACCTGGCCGAAGCGGGCTGACAACGCGCGACGGCCCAGGTCGATGCTGTCGAAAGTGGCCGCCGCGGCCAGCGCATGCGCCTTGCCCGACAGGCTGTCCAGGCTGGCCTGCAGGGCCTGGTTGCCGTCCACGCGCTGCAGCGCGGCGGCACCGTCGGCGAAGGAGGACGAACCGGCGCCGAGATCGAGGCGTTCGAACGCCGACTCCACGCGCAGTGCAGACGCCAGCGCCGCATCCGATGCGCTCGCCAGGCTGGCGGCCTGGGTCACGTTGATGCGGTCGGTGACCAGCACCACGTTGTCGCTGCCGTAATTCAGCGAGCTCTGCAGGAGGGTGCCCTGCGGCAGGCTGTTGCTGACCCCGTCGAACCTGCCGGTGACACCCTGGCCGGCATGCAGCACGGTCTGGGTGCGGCCATCGGCGGCCACGTAGCCGCTGATGATGCTGGCCACGTGCACGTCACCGCCCTGCAGGGTGGCCGTGCCGGTGATCTCCAGCGGGTTGGAACCCAGCGAGATGCTCAGCCGCGCGCCCGCGCGATGCAGGTAATTGCCCTCGATGGTGGCCGTGGTGTTGGCGTTGCGCAGGATGACGGTGGCGCCGTTGTCGACGTTGCCCTTGATCCGGCTGGTGCCGGTCATGAACTGCAGCGCGGCGGCCTCGGGAACACTGGCCTGCGGCACCACGACCACATTGGAGGTGATCGACGCACCGTCGCGCAGCGCCAGCGTGCCCTGCTCGATGCGGGTATCGCCGGTGTAGGTATTGGTGCCCGACAGGCCCAGCGCGCCGACGCCCTGCTTGACCAGCCCGCCGCTGCCGCTGATGTCGTTGCTCCAGACCGAATCAAGGCCGGTCTGCGAGACGTTGACCGTGGCATTGCCCCAGTCGAACTTCGCCGGGCCGTTGATGGCCTTGGCGATGTTCAGCAGGCCATAGCCGAAGACGCTGTCCACGCCGGGCGCACCGAGGTCGGTGGCGGTGCCCAGCAGGGTCTGCCGCACCAGGTCGTTGCTGAAGTACGGGTATTTCTGCCACACCAGCGCCGCCGCACCGGATACCAGCGGCGCGGCGAACGAAGTGCCGTAGTTCCACAGCAGCGCGGAGCCGGTCGGGTACTCCGGATTGACGAAGATCGCCGCGCCCGGTGCGGCCAGGCAGTAGCTGGCGGCCACGCCGCAGGCATTGGCATAGCTGGCGCGCTTGCTGGGATCGGTGGAATCGACGGCGGTCACCGCCAGCCAGCCGCGCTCCAGGTCGGCTGCCGGGCGCGAGTTGCCCGGGCCCGCCTGGCTGGGCAGCGCCGCCATGTCGGACGGATCAGCCTTGGCTTCATTGCCGGTGGCAAACACCACCAGGCCGTTGTTGTTGATGATGAAGGGACGGTACTCGGCGGCGATGGGGGCGGTGGCGGCGGCGTTGGTCCAGTACAACCCGCCCCACGAGTTGTTCATGACCTTCACGCCCTGGTTGATCAGGTCCTGGTGGACCCCGGCCAGTCCAAGCGCACCATCGACCTCGTTGCCATTGCCCGTGCCATCGTCGGTGGGACGCGTGTCGGAAATGATCCGGGCCGAGACGATCTGCGCATTCGGCGCGATGCCACCGGGCCACGAACCGAACGCCTTGCCCGCCGCCAGCTCGGCAACCGCCGTACCGTGGCCGACCACGTCATCGTTGTTGAGGTTGTTGCTGCGCGGGTCGACGTAGCTGTAGTTGGCCAGCACCCGTCCGCTCAGGGTGGGATGGTTGCGCTGCACGCCCGAATCGACGATGCCGATGCGCACGCCGCTGCCGTCCAGCCCCGCGCTGCGCGCCGCGTCGGCCTGGGTGATGGACAGGTGCGCGTTGATGGCCGGTTCGGCCGGCGTGGCCGGTGGCGGTGTCGTCGGCGGTGTCGTCGGCGGCGTGGTGGGGGGCGTGGTCGGTGGAGGATCGACGCGCACGTTGCCGCCGCCACCTCCGCCGCCACATGCCGTCAACGCCACCACCAGTGCCGATCCCAGGATCGACCTTGCCATCGTCGTGCGTTCCATCGATTCCATCCCATGAACGTTGGCCTGCTGCCGTCCCTGCAGGCATCAAGGGCTGCCCAGCGGCAGCCATCGCCGACCCTCTATACTTGGGCCGACCCCCACGCAGTCTGCCGGGAAACAGCGCTGCATCCAACAGCCGCCGTCTCCTTTCCGAACATTGCTCACGCATCAACGAGATTGCCATGTCCAACATCGTCATCGCCGCCGCCAAGCGCACCGCCATCGGCTCCTTCCTCGGCCAGTTCAACGGCGTGCCCACCCCGACCCTCGGCGCGGCTGCCATCGCCGCCGCCCTTGAGCAGTCCGGGGTTCCGGCCAGCGACGTCTCCGAAGTCCTGATGGGCTGCGTGCTGCCGGCCAACCTCGGCCAGGCGCCGGCCCGCCAGGCCGCCATCGCTGCGGGCATCCCGCTGTCGGCCGGTGCCACCACGCTGAACAAGGTCTGCGGCTCGGGCATGAAGACCATCATGCTCGGCCATGACCTGATCAAGGCCGGTTCGGCCAAGGTGGTGGTGGCCGGCGGCATGGAGTCGATGTCCAACGCCCCGCACATGCTGCCCAATTCACGCACCGGCAACCGCTTCGGCAACTTCCAGGCGGTGGACCACATGGCCCACGATGGCCTGGTCAACGCCTACGACGGCAAGGCCATGGGTGAGTTCGCCGAATGCGCGGTGGACAAGTACCAGTTCACCCGCGAGGAACAGGACGCCTACGCCATCGAATCGGTGCGCCGTGCCCAGGCCGCGCAGGCCAACGGTGCCTTCGCCGGCGAGATCGTCGCGGTGAAGGTCGCCACCCGCAAGGGTGAGGTCGAGTTCGCCACCGACGAGCAGCCGGGCCGCTCGGACATCGCCAAGATCCCGACCCTGCGCCCCGCATTCAAGAAGGACGGCAGCGTCACCGCCGCCAGCTCCTCCAGCATTTCCGACGGCGCCGCCGCCGTGGTCCTGCTGGCCGAGGAAGACGCCGCTGCGCGCGGCATCACCCCGCTGGCGCGCATCGTCGGCCATGCCACCCATTCGCAGGAGCCGGAGTGGTTCACCACCGCCCCGATCGGCGCGATCCACACCCTGCTGCAGAAGACCGGCTGGACGCTCGACCAGGTGGACCTGTTCGAGATCAACGAAGCCTTCGCCGTTGTCGCCATGGCGCCGATGCGTGAGCTGGGCATCCCGCATGCGAAGATCAACGTGAATGGCGGTGCCTGCGCACTGGGCCATCCGATCGGTGCCTCCGGTGCGCGCCTGGTGGTGACCCTGGTCAACGCCTTGCGCACGCACGGCGGCAAGCGCGGCATTGCCACGCTCTGCATCGGTGGCGGCGAAGCAACGGCTATCGCCATCGAATTGATCTGAAAGGGATTAACGCTGATTTCGCAAAAATGAATGCGGGATCGCTTGACAGCCAAACGTGGCTTGTCATCATGTTGTCGGCGCGCAGTTGCGCGTTGCCTAATTCAACGACGAGGATTCACACAATGAGCATCAACAAGCTGCTGGTCGCTATGTCCCTGGCCCTGGCCCTGGCCGCCTGCTCGAAGCAGGAAGCTGCCCAGGACGCCGCTGCTTCGGCCAACGAAGCCGCCACCGAAGCCCAGGCTGCTGCCGACCAGGCCGCCGCTGCTGGCGCCCAGACCGCCGACGCTGCCCAGCAGGCCGCTGACACCGCCGCCACCGCTGCCGACGCTTCGACCGACGCTGCTGCCCAGGCTGGCGCTGCTGCCACCGACGCTGCTGCTGAGCAGGCCAAGGACGCTGCCAAGGCTGCTGAAGGCACCGCCGAGCAGGCCAAGGACGCTGCTGAAGAAGCCAAGAAGTAATAACTTCTTTCTTCACGCTGTTCTGGAAAAAGCCGCTGGTTCGCCAGCGGCTTTTTCTTTGCCTGCTGCAGTGCTGCACCTATCACCACCGCGCCTTCACGAAGGCATGAATAGGCTGGCGTCCCCATCCATTGCAGCACTGGAGCCCGCCATGAAGACCCGTCCGCTGACCACCACCCTGCTGGCCGCCTCCCTGCTGCTGGCACTGGCCGCCTGCAAGGGCCCCGAGGCCGAGCAGGCCAGGCAGGACGCCGCACAGGCTGCCGACAGCGCCGGCGCCGCCGCACGCGAAGCCGTGGACAAGGCCGCCGCCGCAACCCGCGACGCCGCCGACAAGACGGCCGAGGCGTCCGAGCACGCCGCCGCCGACACCCAGCGGGCGCTGGACAATGCTGCCGACGCCACCGCCAACGCTGCCGACCAGGCCAAGGCCGCTGCCACCGATGCCGCCGCCCACGCCAGCGATGCCACCGCCACGGCCGCGCAGAAGGTCGCCGACAAGGCCAGCGACGTCGCCGCCGACGCCCGGGCCAACGCCGCCAAGGAAGAAGCCAAGCACTGACGTGCCGCAGCGCTCGCCGGGCATGGCCCGGCGCTACCGCCAGCCGAGCATGGGCTCGGCTCTACAGGAAAAGCCGCGGCACTGCCGCGGCTTTTCTGCTTTCTGCTCTTCAGTTGATTCCGTGGTGGACGCGCCCGGAAACCGTCCGGGGCCGCGCGAGGGGCTCCGCCGTTGGCCACCTACTGCGGCAATGCCCGCGCCATCATCGCACCCACATCCACCCCGGCCGGCAGCGTCCCGAACACCAACCCATGCTCGCCCTGCAGCCGGCTGCGCACGAACACCCCGGCCATCGGGCTGCGCGCCCGCAGCAGCAGCGCCGCCTGCAGCAGCAGTACCGTGCGCTCGCAGAACAGCCGCGCCTGCGATTCATCCGGCGCCGGTGCCGACGCCCAGCGCTGCAGCGCGGCCGCATAACCTGTGTCGCGATCAGCCACCGCTTCCAGCTCCGCGCGCAGCGCCCGCATCGCGTCCGGCTCGCGCCCCAGCGCGCGCAGCACGTCCAGGCACTGCACGTTGCCGCTGCCCTCCCAGATCGAATTCAGCGGCGCCTGCCGGTACAGCCGCGGCAGCATCGACTCTTCCACATAACCGGCACCGCCCAGGCATTCCTGCGCCTCGTTGACGAACGCAGCCGCGCGCTTGCACACCCAGTATTTGCCCAGCGCCGTGCCCAGCCGGGCCAGCGCGGCCTCCTGCGGATCGCTGCCGGCACGATCGACCGCGCGTGCGATACGCATCGCCAGCACCGTGGCCGCCTCCGATTCCAGCGCCAGGTCGGCCAGTACGTTGCCCATCAGCGCGTGCTCCACCAGCGGCTTGCCGAAGGTGCGCCGGTGGCGTGCATGGTGCAGGGCCTGCGCCAGCGCCATGCGCATTTCCGCGGCTGCGCCCAGCATGCAGTCCAGCCGGGTCATCATCACCATGCCGATGATGGTGGCCACGCCCCTGCCCTCCTCGCCCACGCGCCAGGCCTGCGCGCCACAGAACTCCACCTCGCTGGACGCATTGGACCAGTCACCCAGCTTGTCCTTCAGGCGCATCAGGCGGAAGGCGTTGCGATCACCATCGGCCAGCCGCCGCGGCATCAGCAGGCAGGTCAGCCCACCCGGCGCCTGCGCCAGCACCAGGAAGCCATCGGACATCGGCGCCGAGAAGAACCACTTGTGGCCGACCAGGCGGTAGCGCTCGCCGTCGATGGGCTCGGCGCGCGTGCTGTTGGCGCGCACGTCCGAGCCGCCCTGTTTCTCGGTCATGCCCATGCCCAGGGTGATGCCGGCCTTGTCGGCCACCGGGACGTCGCGCGCGTCGTAGACCGGTGAGGCCGCCTTGCGCGCCCACTCGGCCAGGTGCGGCTGCGACTGCAGCACAGCCACTGCGGCGTGGGTCATGGTCAGCGGGCAGCTGGTGCCCGCTTCGGCCTGGTGGTGCAGGTAGCTCAACGCCGCCCGCGCGACGTGCGCGCCGGGCTGCGGCTCGTGCCATGACAGTCCGGCCACGCCATGCTGCTTGGCGGCGTGCATCAGCTGGTGGTACGCCGGGTGGAACTCCACCGTGTCGATGCGATGGCCCTGCGCATCGTGCGTGCGCAGCCGTGGCCGGTCACGGTTGGCATCAAAGCCCAGCTGGTAGAGCTGGTTGCCCGCCAGCGCGCCATACACGCCCAGCCGTGGCGCGAACGCGGCACCGCCTTCGCGCTGCACCGCCTCGGCCAGGGCCACGTCGTCGGTCCATAGATGGCGGCCCGCAAACGGCGGCGGCTGGTTGAGCACCACATGGGTTTCAAAGGGCGCGCTGCTGCTGAAGCTCGGTCCGTTCATCGGTTCCATCCTGCCGGCGAGAGGGCTGCGCGCCGATTGTGCAGCATCGCCCGGCAACCCCGCGTTCAGGCCGGTTCTCGCCCCGTGCACGAGCATCGCGCGACAGTGCAGGCATGGCAGTCAACGACGATCTGGTGGTGCTTCGCCCCGAAGGGCTTTACTGCGCCGCGGGCGATTTCCACATCGACCCGTGGCGGCCGGTGCCGCGCGCGGTCATCACCCACGGCCATGGCGACCACGCGCGGCCCGGCATGGGCGAGTACCACTGCAGCCCGGGCAGTGCGCCGATCCTGCGCTGGCGGCTGGGCGACGTGCCGCTGCAGGTGCACGCCGAAGGCCAGCCGTTCACCCTGGGCCAGGTGCAGGTCTCGCTGCATCCGGCCGGCCACGTGCTGGGTTCTTCGCAGGTGCGCATCGACGATGGCCGCCAGGTCTGGGTCGCATCGGGCGACTACAAGCGCCAGCCCGACCCCACCTGTGCGCCGTTCGAGGTGGTGCCCTGCGATACGTTCATCACCGAAGCGACCTTCGCCCTGCCGATCTACCGCTGGCCCGATACCACCGAGGTGGCCGCCGAGATCGTGGCCTGGCGCCGCGAATGCGGGCAACGCGGGGAAGCCGCCGTACTGCTGTGTTATTCGCTGGGCAAGGCGCAGCGGGTGCTGGGCGAACTGCTCGCGCTGGATGACACGCCCGCCTGGCTGCACGGTGCGGTTGCCAACGGCGTGGCGGTGTACCGCGAGGCGGGCATCCCCATGCTGGAAACACTGACGGTGGCCGAACAGGGCCGCCAGCCGGATGCCGCCGGCAAACTGATCATCGCCCCGCCGTCGGCCGCCGGCACGCCCTGGCTGCGCCGCTTCGGCCGGCACCAGCTCGGTTTCGCCTCGGGCTGGATGCAGCTGCGCGGCAACCGCCGTCGGCGCAACGTCGATCGCGGTTTCGTGGTGTCCGACCACGCCGACTGGCCCGCCCTGCTGCAGACCATCGAACAGACCGGCGCGACCCGGGTGATCGCCACCCATGGCAACACCGATGCGCTGATTCCCTTCCTGCGCGAACGTGGCGTGGCCGCCGAGGCCTTCCGTACCGATTTCGGGAGCGAGGAATGAAGGCCTTCGCCGCGCTCTACCAGCGGCTGGACCGCAGCACGGCCACGCTGGACAAGCGTGCGGCGCTGGTCGACTACTTCGCCCACGCCAACGCGCACGATGCGGCCTGGGCGCTGTACCTGCTCAGTGGCGGCAAGGTCGGTGGCGCACGCAGGAAGATCGCCGCCAGTGGCGAACTGCGCGCGTGGGTGAGCGGGGAATCGGGGCTGCCGCCATGGCTGGTCGAGGACAGCTACACGCAGGTGGGCGACCTCGCCGAAACGCTGACCCTGCTGCTGGATGATCCCGCGCAGCGCGCCCCCGACCGCCCGCTGGCCGACTGGATCGAACAGCATCTGCTGGCCGTGGCCAACCAGCCCGAGGACGTGCGTCGCGCCGCCGTGGTGGCCGGCTGGCGGCAGCTGCCCGCCCGCGAGCGCCTGGTGTTCAACAAGCTGCTGACCGGCGCGCTGCGCGTGGGCGTATCGCAGCGGCTCGTACAGCAGGCCCTGGCCGAATGGTCGGGGCTGGACATCGCCCGCATCGCCCAGCGCATGCTCGGCGAGTGGGTGCCCTCGCCCGGCCTGCTGGCGCAGCTGCTGTCGCCGGAGGAGTTGCCGCTGGACCGCCAGCAGCCCTATCCGTTCTTCCTGGCGTCACCGCTGGAAGGCGAACCGGGCGAACGCCTGGGCGCGATCGAGGACTGGCTGCTGGAATGGAAGTGGGATGGCATCCGCCTGCAGCTGCTGCGCCGCCAGGGCGAAGTGGCGCTGTGGTCGCGCGGCGAGGAGCGGCTGGATGGGCGCTTCCCCGAGATCGAACAGGCTGCAGCGGCGCTCCCCGATGGCTGCGTGATCGATGGCGAATTGCTGGCGTGGGATGAGGCCGACGATGCGCCGCGCGCATTCACCGCGCTGCAGACGCGCATCCAGCGCCGCAAGCCCGGTGCGGCAACGCTGCGCAACACGCCGGTGCGCGTGCTCGCCTACGACCTGCTGGAACGCGATGGCCAGGATCTGCGCGAACAGCCGCTGCGGCAGCGGCGCGTACAGCTGGCCGAACTGATCGGTGCCCTCGGCGATGCACGCATCCAGCTGTCGCCCGACGTGCATGCCGACGACTGGACGCACGCCGCGCAGCTGCGCGAAGGGGCACGCGAGCGTGGCGTGGAAGGGCTGATGCTCAAGCGCCGTGATTCGATCTACCAGGCCGGGCGCCGCCGCGGCGACTGGTGGAAGTGGAAGGTCGAGCCGCTGACCATCGATGCCGTGCTGCTGTACGCGCAGGCCGGCCACGGGCGGCGCAGCACGCTGTATACCGATTACACCTTCGGCGTCTGGGACGGCGACACCCTGGTGCCGGTGGCCAAGGCTTACTCCGGGCTGGACGACAAGGAGATCCTGGCGCTGGACCGCTGGATCCGTGCCAATACCCGCGAACGCTTCGGGCCGGTGCGCAGCGTGCGCGGCGAGCAGGTGTTCGAGCTGGGCTTCGAGGCGGTCAACCGCAGCACGCGGCACAAGTCCGGCATTGCCGTGCGCTTCCCGCGCATCCTGCGCTGGCGCCACGACAAGCCGGCCAGCGAAGCGGACCAGCTGGCGACCCTGCAGGCACTGGCGCGATGAAGCGTGGTGACGCGCTGCAGCGGCTGCAGGCCTGGTTCGAACACCGTGGCTGGAAACCGCTGCCGTTCCAGCGCGCGATGTGGCGCCATTATCTGGCGGGCAGCTCAGGCCTGCTGCACACCCCCACCGGCAGCGGCAAGACCCTGGCGATGTTCGGTGGCCCGCTGCTGCAGGCCATGATCGATCCACCGCCTGCGCCGCCGCGGGCAAACGCCGTGCGCCCGCTGCAGGTGCTGTGGGTGACGCCGCTGCGGGCGCTGGCCAGCGACACCGCCCGCGCCCTGCAGGCGCCCATCGAGGGCCTCGGGCTGGGCTGGAAGGTCGGCCTGCGCAGTGGCGATGCCAGCAGCCGCGACCGCCGCCTCGCCCGCGAAGGCCGCATCGACGTGCTGGTGACCACGCCCGAATCGCTGGCCCTGCTGCTCAGCTACCCCGACACCCTGGAGCGCATGCGCCAGCTGCGCTGCGTGGTGGTGGACGAGTGGCAC
The DNA here is from genome assembly GCF_016624665.1 of Stenotrophomonas sp. S39. Classification (NCBI taxonomy): domain Bacteria; kingdom Pseudomonadati; phylum Pseudomonadota; class Gammaproteobacteria; order Lysobacterales; family Lysobacteraceae; genus Stenotrophomonas; species Stenotrophomonas sp. S39. Next base: position 16,770 of record NZ_JACVTT010000074.1, read on the forward strand.
GAACTGATGGGCAACAAGCGCGGCGTGCTGCTGCAGTTGAACCTCGCGCTGCTGCGCGAGACTGCGCCGGCACTGCAGCTGTGGGGCCTGTCGGCAACGCTGGGCAACCTGCAGCACGCACGCGATGTGCTGCTGCCGGGGATGCCCGACGCGGTGCAGGTGGAAGGTGCACGGCAGCGACCGGTGGCGATCAGCAGCCTGCTGCCTTCCAGCGGCGAACGCTTCCCGTGGGCCGGGCACCTCGGCCTGGGCCAGTTGTCGCGCGTGCTCGATGCGCTGATGGGCGCGCGCAGCAGCCTGTTGTTCACCAATACACGCGCGCAGGCCGAGCTGTGGCACCAGGCGCTTGCCGCGGTCTGGCCGGAAGATGCGCAGACGCTGGCCCTGCACCACGGCTCGCTCGATCCCACCCTGCGCCAGCAGGTGGAAGACGGCCTGCGTGCCGGCACGCTGCGCTGCGTGGTGGCCACGTCCAGCCTGGACCTGGGCGTGGATTTCCCCGAAGTGGACCAGGTGCTGCAGCTGGGCAGCCCCAAGGGAGTGGCCCGCCTGCGCCAGCGCGCAGGACGCGCACGGCATCGGCCCGGCGCGAGCGGCAGCGTGCTGTGCGTACCCACCCACGCGCTGGAGCTGGCCGAGTACGCAGCCGTGCGCCGGGCACTGCGCGAGGGCATCACCGAACCGCGCACGCCGCCCAGGCTGTCGCTGGATGTGCTGGCCCAGCATGCGGTCAGCCGCGCACTGGCGGGTGGCTTCCAGGCCGATGCCCTGCTCGCGCAGGTGCGCCGCACGGATGCCTTCGCCGCGCTGCAGGACGCGCAGTGGCAGGCCGTGCTCGAGTTCATCGTGCAGGGCGGGCGCGCCCTCGCGCAGTACCCCGAGTACCGCAAGGTGGTGCTGGACGACGATGGCCGGTACCGCATGCATGATCGCCGCCAGGCGCTGCGCCACCGCCTGTCGATCGGCACCATCAGCAGCGATGGCAGCGTGCGCGTGCAGTTCCTGCGTGGCGGCGGCCTTGGCGCGGTGGAAGAGCAGTTCGCCAGCCGCCTGCGCCGCGGTGACCGCTTCCAGTTTGCCGGCCGCCTGCTGGAGCTGGTTCAACTGCGCGACATGACCGCGTACGTGCGCCTGGCGCGTGGCAGCGGCAGTGGCGTGGTGCCGCGCTGGCAGGGTGGTCAGCTGCCACTGTCGATGGCGCTGGGCCGCGAACTTGAAGCGGTGCTGTCCGGTGCCGATGCCAGTGCCGAGGCGCGCTGGCTGGCGCCGCTGCTTGGCCTGCAGGCATCGCTCTCGGAACGACCCGCACCGTCGCGGCTGCTGCTGGAAGATGTGCGCCGTCGCGAAGGCCAGTTCCTGTTCGTCTATCCCTTCGCCGGCCGCCACGTGCACGAGGCGCTGGCAGCATTGCTGTCGCTGCGCTGCACGCGCCAGCAACGCAACAGCATCGGCTATGCGGTCAACGACCATGGCCTGGTGCTGGCACCGGCGGAAACCATCGACCTCGATGCAGCGGCATGGCAGGCGCTGTTCGATCCGGCCGACCTGCTCGACGATCTGCGCGCAGCAGTGAACCTGGGCGAGCTGGCACGACGGCAGTTCCGCGGCATCGCCCGCGTGGCCGGCCTGCTGGTGCCGAGCCTGCCCGGCGGCGTGCCGCGTTCACTGCGCCAGCTGCAGGCCTCGGCGGGCCTGCTCTACGACGTGCTGCGCGAACATGATCCCGGCCACCTGCTGCTGGCCCAGGCCGAACAGGAAGTCCTCACCGATGCACTCGACCTGCCCGGCCTGCAGCAGGCGCTGCAGCGCGTCGCCACGCAGGCGGTGTCACTGCAGCGGCCGCCCACGCTGACACCGCTGGGTTTCCCATTGTGGGCCGAGCGCCTGCGCGGGCAGTTCAGCAACGAGGACTGGCGCACGCGCGTGCAGCGCGCGGCACAGCAGCTGGAGCGCCGCCATGGCCACTGAACTGCCGATGCAGCTGGGCGGTGAGCCGATGTGCCTGCTCGGCCCGCGCGCGTTGTGGTGGCCGGCACGACAGGCGTTGCTGATCGCCGACCTGCACCTGGGCAAGGCCGACGTGTTCCGACGCGCCGGCATCGCCCTGCCCAGCGGTGGCACCGAAGACGACCTGCAGCGCCTGCAGGCGCTGGTACAGCAGCAGGCGTGCCGCGAACTGTGGATCCTCGGCGACATCCTGCACGGGCCGGCGCACCGCGCGGCATGGCACCGGCAATGGCTGGGCTGGCGCGAGCAGCACGCCGCGCTGGACGTACACGTAGTGCGCGGCAACCATGACCGCCAACTGCCGCACGCGGCACTGCAGGTGCAGATCCACGATGACCTGCGGCTGGGACCGTTCCTGCTCTGTCACGAGCCGCGGCAGGATGCGCAGGCGCACGTGATTGCCGGCCACGTGCATCCACAGGTGGCCCTGCCCGCGCTGCGGCGGCGCTTTCCTGCCTTCTGGCTGCGGCAGGCACAGACGGTGCTGCCGGCGTTCTCGGCATTCACCGCCGGCGTGGTGCCAGCGCGGCAACGCGGCGAACAGTGGATCGCCTGCGTGGAAAACCAACTGGTCCCGCTGCCCGTGCGTTGAGGACGGGCGGGTGCAACGGCGCTCCGGTCAGGCCGGGCGCGCGAGCAGTTCCGGCATCACCCGGAAATCAGCGCTGCGCTCGGTGCTGCGGCGTGGCAAGGCCTGGATGGCGACCAGCATTTCCCGCGCGCAGGTACGGATGCGCGCGTGGTGCGCCGGTGCCGAATGGCTGATCAGGCTGCCCACATGGAACTCGAACACATCTTCCAGGACGTCGGGCTGGTCCTCGTGCAGCATCTGCAGCAGGCCCCTCAGCTTGCAGATTTCCGATTCCAGCTCATCGACCGCGAACAACATGGCATCCTCCTCGAATACTGCGGCGCATCCGGGCCGCAACAGGCCGCGACGGCGGTGCCGCCCGGCCACGCGCGATGTTCGATCACGGAAAGGAAAACGGGCGACGCGCCAATGGCGTGCTCCCCTCTTCTCGCATATCCGGGGTGAGGTGTTCGTTAAGTGCCGTGACGGCGCGGTTCACGCACGCAGCGGAATCGCACCCACCGGCGGGCTCGCCGGCGCCTGTGAAAGTGCCTCGATGAAGGCCGGATCCAGCGCCATCGCACCGAACCAGCCGTGCTGGGTGCCGCTGAGCACGCGCAGCATGTGGCCACGTCCGCCGGGCATGCGCCCCATCGGCCCGAGCAGCACATCGCGCGCCTTGGCCCATGCATCGCGCTCGGACTGGAACAACGGCGTCAGCCAGCGGCTCCAGCGCTGGTAGACCGCCACGTGCGCACGGCGCTGCGCCTGGTAGGCCTGCAGCGCGAACGCACCGCCACCGTGCGTGCGCAGCGCATCGCGCAGGGCCAGCGCATCCAGCAGCGCCATGTTCACGCCCTGCCCCAGCTGCGGGCTCATGGCATGGGCGGCATCGCCGGCCAGCACCAGCCGGTCCTGGTGCCAGCGCTTCATCACCGCATCGCGGTAGACCGCGCGCGCCAGCTGGCCCGGCTCCTGCAGGTGGGCGAAGCGCGCACTGGCCTGCGGCCACAGCGCATGCAGTTCCTCCAGCCATGGGGCCATGCCATCGGCCTGCCAGCGCTCGAAGTCGGCACGCGGCAGGCTCCAGAAGAAACTCAGCCGCGGTGTGCCGTCACCCGGGCGGGTGCCAACCGGCAGCAGGCCGATCATCTTGCGCGCGGCCACGTAGCGCTGGCGAAGCTCGTTCGCATGCGGCCAGTCTTCCGCGGGCAGCAGGCACCACAGCGCGCCCCACGGGTAGACCCGGTCCAGGCCGATGCCTTCCTCGACGCCGCCGCGCAGCGTGGACGCAGCACCATCGGCGGCCACCACCAGGTCGAACGGCCCGTGCTGGCGCCCCTCGCTGTCACGCAGCCGCCCCTGCACGGCATCCACCGAAACAATGGTGGTGCCGACATGCAGCTGGCCTTCGCCGGCGCGGGCATGGTCCAGCAGCGAGAACAGCGCCCCGCGCTGCATGCCCAGGCCATGCAGGCGCGCATCCAGCCCGGCATAGCCCATGTCCATCACCGCGCGCTCGCACGGCGTATCGCCATACAGCCGGTGCACCGGTGCCGCATGCGCGCGCACCCCGTCCAGCAGGCCCATCTGCCACAGCACCTGCAGGCCGCTGGGCTGCAGCAGGAAGCCGGCCCCCACCGGGCCGGGCGTCGGCACCCGTTCGAAGATCTCCACCTCGTGGCCATCGCGGGTGAGCAGGATGGCCAATGCCTGGCCGGCGGTGCCGTAGCCGATCACGGCGATGCGCAGTCGTTCCGTCATGCCCGCATTGTGCCCGCCAGCCGATGCCGTGCGCAAAAAAAAACCCCGCCGTAGCGGGGTTTTCAACGCACTGTCGAGTGGATCACTCGGCCGGCGTGATGTTCGAAGCCTGCGCACCCTTCGGGCCCTGGGTCACGTCATAGGTGACACGCTGGCCTTCCTGCAGGCTGCGGAAGCCCTTGGAGTTGATGGCGGAGAAGTGCGCGAACACGTCGGCGCTGCCATCCTCCGGCGAGATGAAGCCAAATCCCTTGGCGTCGTTGAACCACTTGACGGTACCGTTCGGCATGTTAATGCGAGACCTTTGCAATGAATGGGTGGTGTACGCTGAACCCGCGTACCGGCTGAGTATGCAAAGCTTGCCCGAGGATGACAATCACCCCCGCGCCAATTCGCCGACCAGTTCCGGAAGTCCGTTGCTGGCGGCCTGCACGTTGGCCAGCACTTCGACCATGGTGATCTCCTCGCCGTCGCCACAGCCTGCGGCCCAGTTCGCCACGATCGCCAGGCAGGCGTAATCCAGCCCCAGCTCCCGTGCCAGCGCGGCTTCCGGCATGCCGGTCATGCCCACCAGGTCGCAGCCGTCGCGGCGCATGCGGGTGATTTCGGCGATGGTTTCCAGCCGCGGGCCCTGGGTGGCGCCATAGCAGCCGCCGTCGTGCACCTTCACGCCGGTCACCTTCGCCGCCGCCAGGATCTTGCTGCGCAGCATCGGCGTGTAGGGGTGGCCGAAGTCCACATGCACCACGTCGGTGCCCTCTTCCTCGCAGATGGTGCTGATCCGGCCCCAGGTGTAGTCGATGATCTGGTCCGGGCAGGCCAGCACGCGCGGGCCGAAATCGTCACCGATGCCGCCGACCGTGTTCAGCGCCAGCACCCGCTGCGCACCGATCTGCTGCAGCGCGGCCAGGTTGGCGCGGTAATTGATCTTGTGCGGCGGCAGCGAATGGCCCTCGCCATGGCGCGCCAGGAAGGCCACGCGGTTGCCCAGCAGCGTGCCCACGCGCACCGGGCCGGACGGACGGCCGAAACGGGTTTCGACCTCGTGCGTCTGCACGTCGTCGAGCTTGGCCAGGTTGTAGACACCGGTGCCGCCAATCACGGCCAGGGCGATCTGTTGCATGCAATGCACTCCAGGAAAAGACAAACGCCGGCACCCGAAGATGCCGGCGCGGGACAGGACAGGACAAGGACAGGCCGCGAACGGCCAGCCCTTATTCCTTCATCGCGTAGATGGCCGGCACGCAGCGCAGGGTTTCGTTGACGTCCATGCCGAAGCCGAAGACATAACGGTCCGGCAGTTCGATGCCCGCGTAGTCAGCGGTGACGTCCGGCAGGCCACGGTCGTGCTTCTTTACCGTCATCGCGGCGATGCGCACGTCGGTGGCGCCCTGTTCCAGGCACCAGGTGCGCACGCCCTGCAGGGTGTAGCCCTCGTCGAGGATGTCATCGACCAGCAGCACGCGGCGGCCGAACAGCGCGGTGGCCGGCTTGTGCTTCCAGACCAGGTCGCCGCCGGTGGTTTCACCGCGGTAGCGGGTGGCATGCAGGTAATCGAACTGCACGTCCTGGCCGCGCGCGCCCAGTTCCAGCGCCAGCTGGCCGGCGAACGGCAGCGCACCGTGCATGATGGACAGGAACAGCGGGACCTCGCCCTCGTAGTCGCGTGCGATCGCGTCGGCGATGCTGGCGATGGCCTTGTCGATGGTGGGACGGTCGACCAGCAGGTCGGCCTGGGCCAGGGCCTGGGAAATGGTGAGGTTCGGCATCAGACGGTTCTTCCAAGGGTGTGGAGCAAACGGGATTGGGTGTCGCCATGGCGGGCATCGGCCAGCAGGCCATCCCAGCCAAGCGCGCCGCGGCCCAGCAGGCCCAGCAGCGCGGCGGTATTGAGTGAACGCCCCTGCACGGCCTGCAGGGCTTCGTCGACCAGTTCGGGGTGGCAGACCAGCACCACATCGCAGCCGGCATCCAGGTGCGCGTGCACGCGCGCCGGCACGCCACCGGCGCTGTGCGAAGCGGCCATGCCGATGTCGTCGGAGAACACCACGCCACGGAAGCCGAGCTCGCCGCGCAGGATGTCCTGGATCCAGCGCGGCGAATAGCCGGCCGGTTCCGCTGCCACCTGCGGGTAGATCACGTGCGCCATCATCACCGCGTCGGCACCAGCGGCAATGCCGGCACTGAACGGGACCAGGTCCTGCGCGCGCAGCTCATCCAGCCCGCGCGGGTCGATGGCGGTATCGACGTGGGTATCTTCCAGCACGGTGCCGTGGCCGGGGAAATGCTTGAGGGTGGCGCCCATGCCGGCCGCGTGCATGCCACGCACGTAGGCTGCGGTGAACGCGGCCACCACCTGCGGGTCTTCGCTGAAGGCGCGGTTGCCGATGGCACGGTTGCCACGGCCGAGGTCGACCACCGGGGCGAAACTGAGGTCCAGTCCGCTGGCGCGCACTTCGCTGGCCATCAGCCAGCCGTGCTGTTCGGCCAGGGCCAGCGCCTGCTGCGGGTCGCTGGCGTACTGCGCGCCGATGTCCTGCAGCGGCGGCAGGTCGCTGTAACCCTCGCGGAATCGCTGTACGCGGCCGCCTTCCTGGTCCACGCAGATGAGCTGCGGGCGCGGGGCGGCCGCGCGGATGGCCGCGCTCAGATCGGTCACCTGCTGGCGCGAGGCGAAGTTGCGCTTGAACAGCACGACCCCGGCCACGGCATCGTGCTGCAGCCACTCGCGTTCCTGGGCGGTCAGTTCAGTGCCGGCAACGCCGATCAGCAGCATGGTCGATCTCCACTACGGGCGCCCGCATGGCGCAGTGCCGCATTGTCGCAGAACCAGCCGGCAGGCGCAGTGTTCAGGGCAAACGGAGGTTGGGGTCAGAGCCCCTTTGGGGATCTGACCCCGGGGGGGGGGGCCCCCCCCGGGGGCCCCCCCCCCCCCCCCGCCCCCCCCCCCCCCCGGCGGCCCCCCCCCGCCGGGGCCCCCCCCCCCCCCCGGCAG